>CAZEQA010000052.1:0-10007 GCA_964514265.1 uncultured Planctomycetia bacterium
AATATACAGGCTTTCCGGAAATGATGGGTGGACGGGTAAAGACACTGCATCCTAAGATACACGGCGGCTTACTTGCTTTAAGGCAAGATGCCTCCCATATGAATGAGGCCAAAAAACATAATATCAATATGATTGATATGGTGGTAGTCAATCTTTATCCTTTTGAAAGGACAGTGGCGAAAGTTGGTGTAACGCTTGAAGAGGCAATAGAAAATATCGATATCGGCGGGCCATCAATGCTCCGCAGCGCAGCAAAGAACCATCAATCAGTAGCAGTGATTACAGACCCGCAAAAGTATCCAGAGATAATCAAAGAGTTGCAGGGAAATAATGGTTCGCTTTCTGAAAAAACACTTAAAGATTTAGCGGTGGAAGTCTTTCGACGGACATCCGAATATGATAGCGCCATTTATAATTATCTCAGCCAGAATTCCAAAGAGGCAGCGGATAGATTGAACTTAAGTTTTAGCAAAGTGCAAGACTTAAGATATGGCGAAAATCCACACCAGAAAGCCGGGTTCTATAAAGACCCATCTTCGCAAGAAGCCGGCGTATGTTGCGCCAGACAACTTCAGGGAAAGGAATTATCTTTTAATAACATCATCGATTTAAATGCGGCAATTGAAATCGTGAAAGACTTTGCTCGGCCTGCAGCAAGCATTATCAAGCATACAAATCCTTGCGGGGCGGCAGTGGCTGATTCTTTATCTGGCGCCTATCTGGATGCCCTGGAATGCGACAGATTAAGTGCCTTTGGCAGTATCGTAGGTTTTAACGGCAGAGTGGATAAAGAACTGGCAACTATAGTGATGAAGGAAGCAGATTTTGTTGAATGTATCATTGCCCCATCTTTTGATGGTGCGGCAGGAGAGATTTTTGCCCGGAAAAAGAATTTAAGACTTCTGGAGGTACCCGGCTATAAAAAGACTACGGCCAGAGAGAAAGATTATAAAAAGGTAGTAGGCGGGCTTTTGGTTCAGGATATGGACCTAAAAGTAATAAACGAAAGCGATTTGAAAACTGCAACAAACAAAGCCCCTGCAAAAGAACAGATACAATCTCTTTTATTTGCCTGGAAGGTTGTCAAGCACGTAAAAAGTAATGCCATAGTTTTGTCTAAGGGGACGAAAACTGTTGGTATCGGCGCCGGGCAAATGTCTAGGGTTGATTCGGTAATTATCGCCTGCAGAAAAGCAGGAAAAAGGTCCCAAGGCGCAGTTTTAGCCAGCGATGCCTTTTTCCCTAAAGCAGATGCGGTAGAACAGGCCCATCAGGCAGGGATAGAGGCCATTATCCAGCCCGGTGGCTCAAAAGGGGATGAAGAGATTATTAAGGCCTGTAATAAATATGGAATTAGTATGGTCTTTACCGGAACAAGGCACTTTAAGCATTAAAAGGAGAAGGTCCTTGACATCTTTGATGTCAAGGATTTAATTCGTCCTCCACTTCGCTCAGAATCGCAGTGCTTAAGGAATGAAATGACTCAGTGCGAAGTGAAGGATCTTGCACTCGCTGAAGAAGAGTAACTACAAGGAGATGAACTTACAAAAATACTTCGCATTTTCGTAAGTTCAGTGCTCATTAAAATGGATAAGAAGAAGATAGCCGAGGCAATCAGGATGGTGTTGGAAGCAGTGGGAGATAATCCCGAGCGGGCTGATCTTTTAGGCACGCCCGAAAGGGTAGCCGATATGTATGAGGAGATATTCAGCGGCATAAAGCAGGATCCGGGCAAGGAACTGGAGGTCCTCTTATCCGAAGGTCACGACGAAATAGTCTTGTTGAAAGATATTCCATTGTATAGCATATGTGAGCACCATATCCTCCCATTTATTGGCAAAGCCCATGTAGCCTATGTGCCTCAGGGTAACCGGGTAACAGGTTTAAGTAAATTGGCCAGAGTTGTAGATATCCTGGCCAAGCGGCTTCAAGTTCAGGAAAGACTTACCACGCAAATAGCCGATGTAATTATGAAAAAACTCAGGCCCAAGGGGGTAATGGTGGTCATTGAGGCAAACCATCTTTGTATGACTATGCGCGGAGTGAAGAAACCGGGAGCAATAACTGTTACCAGTGCCGTCAGAGGCATATTCCGGACCAATTCAAAAACCCGGGCCGAGACATTGGCCCTGATTAAGTAATGGAAGATAGAAAAATAATTACCCAAATCGGTTCTTTGCCTTACACAGATGTAAGAGAGGCCATCGAATATAGTCTCAAGCACGACATTCCCTTTTTGCCCGAACTTCCCAAAAAAGGGGATGCAATGCTGGAATATATTAAGCAGCCGGGGAAGTTAAGCTGTCTGGAAGAATTTAAAAAACACAAATTTGAAACGGTAAAAATCCAATCTGTGGGGCCGGCGACCCTGATGCTCAGCGGATATAAAGAAGATGATGCCTTCCTCAGAATCTATAATCATATAGATGCCATTATGGATGGTTTGGAAGCCAAAGAAGTTATACTTTTCTTAGACGAACCTGCTTTAGGCCAGGCCGGTTTTGACTATGAAAGTTCATGGACGACATTGTTTCAGCACTTTAAAGAGAAGTTTGAGCAGAGATTTAAAGTAACTCCTGGAGTGCATACCTGTGGCAATATGGATTGGGATATAATGTTTGGTTCTTCTCTTGGAATCATCAGTTTCGACGCCTCAAAATATGACCTGACCAAATACTCAAAATACAGAAGCGGCAAAAGAATTGCCTGGGGGATTGAGAAGAAAGAAGACATAAAAGATTTTCAAGAGGGAGACCTAATTACTTTGCCTTGCGGCATTGGTTCGCCAATCTATAGGCCGGAGGATTGCGAGCCCAGTTTGCAAAAATTGCAAAAGATTGCAGAAGAAATTACAGGGAGTTAAATAATGAAGAGGGTCCCTGAAGATATAGTAATTGCCCGAAAGGCAAAATTGAAACCGATTAAGGCAATTGCTAAAACCTTGGGCTTAAGAGAAAAAGAGCTCTCACTTTATGGAGATTATAAAGCTAAAGTATCATTATCTGTCTTAGAACGTCTTAAAAAAAGAAAAAATGGAAAATATATCGATGTCACAGCAATAACACCTACCCCCCTGGGCGAAGGAAAAACTGTTAGCACCATTGGTTTAGCTATGTCCTTAAATAGGATTGGCAAAAAGACCACAGTTTGTATCCGCCAGCCCTCACTCGGTCCGGTATTCGGGATAAAAGGAGGCGCGGCCGGAGGAGGTTATTCTCAGGTGGTTCCGATGGAAGATTTCAATCTCCATCTCACCGGCGATGTCCATGCAGTAGGCCTGGCGCATAATCTCTGTGCAGCGTTCTTAGACAACTCGGTTCTTAAAGGAAACCCTTTAGATATTGATCCGGCCTCAATTATGTGGCGCCGCGTAATTGATGTCTCGGACAGATTTTTGCGCAACATTAAAATCGGCCTGGGCGGGCCGGAGGATGGCTTCGAGCGCAACAGTGGGTTTGATATTACCGTGGCCAGTGAGGTGATGGCCATACTTGCCTTAACCAGCGGCCTGAAAGATTTGCGCCAGCGCCTTGGTCGCATAGTCCTGGCTACCACCAAAGATGGCAGGCCCGTTACCGCCGAGGATATTAAAGTAGCGGGTGCGATGACAGTTTTACTTAAAGATGCGCTCAAGCCCAATCTGCTCCAAACCATCGAGAACACACCCTGTTTTGTCCATGCAGGCCCTTTTGCCAATATAGCGCACGGTAATAGTTCCATCCTCGCCGACAAGATTGCCTTAAAACTTTCGGAATACGTAGTTACTGAATCCGGTTTTGGCGCAGACTGCGGCGCCGAGAAGTTTCTTAATATAAAATGCCGGATAAGCGGTCTTCTGCCCGACTGTGTGGTTATGGTTTGCACTGTCCGGGCCCTGAAGATGCATTCAGGTAGGTTTAGCGTTGTCGCCGGCAAGCCCCTTGATCCGCAACTATTGGAAGAAAACCTGGAGGCGCTGGAAGAAGGTTGCGTCAACCTGGAGAAGCAGATAGAAAATATGAAGTTATTTGGTGTACCGGTAGTTGTGGCAATAAATAGATTTACTGCCGATACTAAAGTTGAGATAGAGCTGATTCGCCGAAGGGCCGTCGAGGCAGGCGCAGAAGACGCCGTCTTAAGTGAAGTTTGGGCCGAGGGCTCAAAAGGCGCAACGACGTTAGCCAAGGCAGTCGTAGGTGCTTGTGAGAAAAAATCCAGTTTTAAATTTCTCTATCCTCTGGATTGGCCAATCAAGAGAAAGATTGAGACCATTGCCAAAAAGATTTATGGAGCAAAAGACGTTGATTATGAAGATGCCGCTGAAAAAGAGATAGCATTATGTACCAAGCTCGGCTATGATAAACTGCCCATTTGTATGGCCAAGACCCATCTTTCTCTTTCGCATGACCCGAAGCTCAAAGGACGTCCTCAAGGATTTACTCTTCCCATTCGAGGTGTGCGCGCCTCTGTCGGCGCGGGCTTTTTGTATCCCTTATGCGGGACGATGCGCACGATGCCGGGACTGCCTACGCATCCGGCAGGTGAAAAAGTAGATATCGACAAAAATGGTAATGTAAAGGGATTGTTTTAAAGTAACCAGTTGCCAGAAGTAGAAAGGAGAAAAAATGCCAGCACAGACAGTCAATTTAATACTTATTTTATTGTTTCTTTTTGTTGCTATATATTATTTTATAATGGCAAAGAAGAAGAGTCATGTTAAATATGTTTGGGCAGCTGTTTTCTTTTTGGGCCTGGCAGCGATGCGCATTATTCCAGCCTTAGGTTTACTATTATTTATTGCTGGCGTAATTGGCTACTTTATGACCCGAAGTAAGAAATAAATTATTCAGCCGTTAAAAAGTAGACCTCGAGAAAAATGGTAATGTAATAGGGTTGTTTTAGTATGTATCAGGACGCTCTCAAGAAATATCTGGATGATTTGGCAGCTAAATTGCCTGCGCCGGGCGGAGGAAGCGCAGCCGCCTTAACAGCAGCTACCGGCGCAGCTCTAATTAGCATGGTCGCCAATTTTACCATCGGAAAAGAAAAATATAAATCCGCGGAAGACGAAATAAAAAATGTCTTATCTTCTTCGGAAGATTTGCGCCGGAAACTAACCAATTTAGTTGATCAGGATGTTACGGCTTATAAGAAACTTTCCAGCGCTTACAAATTAGCTAAAGACAGCCCCGAAGATAAAAGAAAGCGGCATCAGGCAATACAGGAGGCTCTAAAGGAAGCGTTGGCAGCTCCTTTAGAGGTCTGTAAATGTTGCCATCAGGCAGTAAAACTGTGCCCGATTATTGCCGAAAAAGGCAATCTCAATTTAATCAGTGATGTAGGCGTGGCCGTTGCCTTCTTAGAGTCAGGTTTTGAGTCAGCGCTTTTAAATGTAGAAATCAATCTTAAAAATATTAAAGATGAACAATTTATCCTGGGAATAAGAGAGATTCTTGAGCCGATGGAGAAAGAAGTAGATGCCATCAGCCAGGAAGTCACCAGTGGAGTAAAGAAGAATCTGACAAGGTAAAGGAGGGATGGATGGTCAGAAAAATAGCGGATATTTTAAAGGAGAAAGACAGGACTTATTCTTTTGAGTTTTTCCCGCCAAAAACTGAAAAAGGGGAAACGAGGCTTTTTGAGACCGCTAGTGTTTTTAGTACACTAGAGCCCGACTGGTTTACAGTAACTTATGGCGCAGGTGGCTCAACCCGGGAAAAGACCATGATGCTTGTCGACGAATTACAGAAGCGCTTTAACGTGCCGGTAATGCACCATTTTACCTGCGTGGGGCATAGCAAGGCCGAACTAAAAGCCATAATTGAGACGATGAAGGAAAAGAATATTCTTAATATCCTGGCCCTGCGCGGCGATGTGCCTGAAGGCGAGAAAGATTGGAAACCCGCTCCCGAGGGCCTGGAATATTGTTATCAGCTTATCGAGCTGATTCGCACTCATGGCGATTCCTTCAGCATCGGCGTGGCCGGCTTTCCCGAGGGACACATTGACTGCCCGGATAAAGAAACCGATTCCAAATACCTGAAGATTAAGATAGATGCCGGTGGTGAATTTGTAATTAGCCAGCTTTTCTTCGACAACAAGGACTATTTTGAATATTTAGAAAGAACAAAAAAGATTGGGGTAGACGTGCGCATCATCCCCGGTATTATACCGATTACAAATTATCAGACCCTGCTTAGATTTTGTAACACCTGCGGCGCCACTATTCCACAAAAGATTCACGATATATTTAAACCGCTTGATGGCAATGATGAAGCAACTTATAAAGCGGGTGTAGAGTTTGTCGTTAAACAGTGTAACGGCCTGCTTGCAGGCGGAGCACCGGGACTGCATTTCTATTCGTTAAATAAGGTCGAACCCACGCGGGAAATTTTGAGCAAAATAAACCGCTAAAAGGGGCCAGGCGCTTTTTTGCGTTTTTGCCCAAAAGGGGCCAGGCGCTTTTTTGGCTCAACCCCCAAAAGGGGCCAGGCGCTTTTTAAAGGAGTCAAAACTATGGGTGCACAATTGCTAGAGGGTAAAACTATCGCTGGTAAAATTAAAGATGGCTTAAAGAAAGAGATTGAGGCGCTTACGCCAAAGCCAAAATTGGTGAGTATCCAGGTAGGAGAGAATCTGGCCTCAGCTGTTTACATCAAATCGCAGAAGAAGAATGCGGAGAATTTAGGCATAGAATATGTGCTCAAGACCCTGGATGCTAATATAACGCAGCAGGGTTTAATCGAGTTGATTGAGGGGCTAAATCAGGATGATAGCGTTTCAGGCATAATTGTCCAGCTTCCTTTACCTAAAGGAATAGACCACAGGACTGTGATGAGTTCTATTTCCCCGCAAAAGGATGCCGAAGGGATGCATCCGGAAAATCTTGGCCATGTATTGTTAGGAGACTCGCAACTTGCTCCGTGTACAGCCCAGGCAGCAATGGAATTGATAGAATCCACTGGAGTTAAGCTCTACGGAAAGGAAGCGGTAGTTGTAGGACATTCTGAAATTGTGGGAAAGCCCTTGAGTATGTTATTATTAAATAAGTTCGTTACCACTACCGTTTGCCATATCGCCACTGGAGAAAGAGGGGTTTTACCTGAACATGTGAAAAGGGCAGAGATACTGGTGGTAGCGGTAGGTAAGGCAGAGTTAGTTAAAGGTGAATGGATAAAAGAAGGGGCGATAGTCGTTGATGTAGGGATTAATCGCGTAGGGGATAAGCTTGTAGGCGATGTAGAGTTTGAGCAGGCCAAAGAACGGGCTGCCTTTATTACTCCTGTTCCCGGCGGTGTTGGTCCGCTCACGGTAACGATGTTAATGCGCAACGTAGTCAATGCCTTTAAACTGCAACACCCAAATTAGAACTATAGCTTTAGCGTAGGAAAGTAGTGAAAGGAGGAGATGATGGAGAAGAAAAGGTCGGTTGGGGTAACGATATTTGGGCTTTTGATAGTGGCGGGAGGGATTATTGCACTGTTATACAATTTTAATTTCCTGCGTAAAATGCCTGTCTTAGAAGGCGTTACTTCCTCTTCTTTAAAGGCTTTCGCAATTACCTGCAATGTATTACTTTTCTCTTCACTGATTTATGGCATTGGGGTTTTGCTACTAAAAGGATGGGCGAGAGCGATGTTAATAATAATTAATATTGCTGTGTTGATAGTTTACCCTTCCTCAATATTTATTCTGAAGATTCCTTATGTTTATTTGAATAAGATTGCCGTAGCCATAAGCCTTGGATTTCCTTTAGCGTTACTTTACTTCTTCACCCGTCCCAAGGTGAGGGAGCAGTTTAAGTAATTATCTTTAAGGAGGCGAAGGGATGATAAAGAAAACTATATTATTCCTGTTCATACTTTTAGCAGCAGTGGTTTTGTTTTCCGATGTTAAAGCCGAGGCGCGCTGGGGGCCTAAATTTAAACATGCGGATAAAAATAAAGACGGCGTTGTGGACAAAAAAGAGCGGGTAATGGAAAAGAAATGGGAACACAAACAAAAGTCAAAAGTTAATACCTGGTGGGAGAAAAGGGCAGATAAAAATGCCGATGGCATCATTTCTCCTAAGGAAAGAAGGCTCTCCTGGCAGCATTCGCGTTCCCACGTTAATACTGCCCTTGAGCAGAAATATGACGCAGACGGCAACGGTTGGTTAGAGCCGGAAGAAGCTAAGGAATTACTTAGAGATAGACATACACTGATTAAAACCAATGGTAAGGCAAAGGTAGATTCGGCCTTGGAAGAGGAATATGATACAGATGGCGATGGCATAATCGATGCCGCAGAGGCCGAAGCCTTAAAGGAAGATATAGAATAAGATTTGGTAAAGGAGATTGCCGATGAGTGAGAAGCACATAGAACGGTCGTATGATCCGGCCAGTCAGAAGATGATAAAAAAGGCCGAGGAGGAGAATATCCAGATTGTCTGGGATAGGTATGATGCGATGCAGCCGCAGTGTGGATTTGGTGAGCTGGGGATATGTTGTAAAATCTGCAATATGGGTCCATGTAGAATTGACCCCTTTGAAGAAGGACCGCAGACAGGTATCTGCGGTGCCTCCAAAGATACCATAGTAGCGAGGAATCTTGCCCGGATGATTGTAGGAGGTGCAGCAGCCCATTCAGACCACGGCCGCGATATTGCCCATGCTTTAATTTTGGCGGCCAAGGGCGAAGCGCATGATTATGCCTTAAAAGGTGTGGATAAACTAAAAAAGGTAGCTTCTGTTTATGGAATTGATACTACGGGCAAAAGTATTGAAAAGATAGGTGAGGAATTGGGAGAGGCTACTCTTGCCGAGTTCGGACAACAACATGGCGAGTTGAGATTTACTACTCTTGCGCCAAAAAAGAGACAGGAGCTGTGGAGAAAATTAGGTGTTACCCCCAGGGGTGTGGATAGAGAAATTGTGGAGATGATGCACAGGACCCATATCGGAGTGGATAATGATTATAAAAATATAATTAATCATGGTCTAAGGGTTGCGCTTGGCGATGGCTGGGGCGGCTCGATGATAGCCACAGAGCTTTCCGATATTTTGTTTGGAACACCCCAACCTATTCGGGCAACAGTGAATTTAGGGGTATTAAAAGAGGACTATGTCAATATTGTGGTTCATGGGCATGAACCTACACTTTCTGATGTAGTTACGGATGCGGTAAAAGACTCCGAGTTGGTAGAATTAGCCAAAAAATATGGAGCAAAAGGTATAAATCTTGTGGGGATGTGCTGCACGGCAAATGAGGTGTTGATGAGACACGGTATTCCCTCGGCGGGAAATTTTTTACAGCAGGAGCTGGCTATTTTAACCGGCGCGGTTGAACTGATGATGGTGGATGTGCAGTGCATTATGCCGGCATTATCCAGCGTGGCCAGTAGTTTCCACACCAAACTCGTTACTACTTCGCCGAAATGTATCTTTCCGGGGGTTGAGCATATCCAGTTTCATGAAGAAAAGGCATTAGAGATTGCCAAGAGAATTATTAAACTGGGCGTTGAGAATTATAAAAATAGAGTGCAGAAACGAGTAAACATTCCTACGGAGATAAAAGGACTGGTTGCAGGTTTTACAACAGAGAGCGTTTTTCAGTTGTTGGGCGGCAGATATCGCGCTACTTACAGGCCGCTTAATGATGCCATAATTTCCGGACGCTTAAGAGGAGCAGCGGGCGTAGTTGGTTGTAACAATCCGAATATCAGACACGATTGGGCGCATGTTTCTATGGTCAAGGAGTTAATCAAAAATGATGTCTTGGTTGTGCAGACAGGATGTTCTGCCATTGCTTGCGCTAAAGAGGGATTGATGACTCCTGAGAGCGCTTTTAAATTTGCCGGCCCGGGGCTTCGGGAAATTTGCGAAACAGTGGGCATACCGCCGGTTTTACATGTTGGCTCATGTGTGGATAATTCGAGGATTCTAGTCATTCTTTCAGAGGTAGTTAAAGAAGGTGGATTAGGAGAGGATATCAGCGATTTGCCAGCTGCCGGAGCTGCTCCTGAATGGATGAGCGAAAAGGCACTTTCA
>CAZEQA010000053.1:0-9996 GCA_964514265.1 uncultured Planctomycetia bacterium
GGACTTCTTTAATATGTAATATCTCATCCTTAAATTCTTTTAGAGCGGGAACAACACAAGAATGATTTGTAGGTATAGCAATAAGTACAGATTGCTCGGGTTCTTTTGCCCGTGATAATATTTCTCTTTGTTTATCAGAAGAAAGAAGCTCATCAACATCAGTATAAATTGGCCCTAAATATGGTTTATATAATATTACTTTTTCAATCCTGTCTGGATAAAGTATTCTTTCTGATACTGCTTTTGCAAAATGAGAGTGGGCTACAAAAGGAAAGTAAATTCCCATTCTGCGCGGTCGGTAAGGAACTGCTATTGGACTTCTGCTTTTTCCTTCCCAGATAACTTCAACCTCCACCGGCGGGTATCTGCCACGATATTCTTCTAACCCCTCCATCCAGAAAATGGCCAAAATTACTCTCAAGAGAATCTTTAAGGCTAAAGGTATTGAAAAATTCTCCCTATCAAATTTATCATATAATGTATGTGTCTTTAGATTGCAACCTATGGGCCCAACGCCACGAAGAGTAGCAAGCGTGTCAAGCACTCCTGGCTTTTCTCTGTTATATCTATCTAAAGAATCTGGCATTTTCACTACACCTGCTGGAGTAAGAAATGGCTCAGTCTTTGCAGCTCTCGGTCCAAAAAACGACCATTTTCCTTGAATAAGCAGTAAAAATTGAGGCAATTCATCAGCCTTAATCGCCCTGATAAGTCTTCCATACCCGCCTAAAATTACTTTTTTATCTTTCTCCGATAAGGTCATAATTTTTGTAATAGTCCCTAATCTTAATTGGCCATTTTCCCAAACATAACGGCTCTCTTTGTAAAAAACTTTTCCATATTTAAACCACAAATATCCCATATAAGGGATGAGAAAAGGTCCGTAGAATACCAAAAGTATCCCAAAGAGTAGCACAGCAGAGGCCTGCATAAATGAGGTATTTGCCAAGAAGGAATAAGAATATTTAACAGACTCGTTCTTTCTCTTAAAGCGTAATCTCATAAAAGAGCTCTCATATATTACAGACTGAGGACCGCCATAGCAATCAAGGCGAGTAAGGCTAATACAAAAACACTCTCCAGATAGAACAGTAATATTTCTTATTAGCACATCCTGTTTATGGCGTTCTTGACAAATGTCTTTTTGCGAGTATAAAGCGGGGCCTTTCTGTGGGTAAGTCTTGCAGGTGAACCGGTAGTTACCTGCAGGTAAGCAAGACAGCTTTACGGCAAATTCTAACTCTTTTGTATGGGGCTCAAGAACAATTTCTCTATAGCCAAGAGAATGTATCGGTGCTTTTAGGTCTGCAATTAAAGACACCCTGGCTGGAGAATATGAACGGACCAGATGTGAAACCAATCTCTTCAGGCTGTATTTTAAGAGAGAGCGTGGAGATATATAGATTTGAATCCAGTTCTCTTCTTCTGTTATCCGGCCTCCAGCCCCTTCAGGCCTATCAGTTTTCTGATCAGTTATTTTTTTAGACTTCGTATGCTTTCTAACCATCTCCTCTGTTTCTAAGGCCTTGGGGCAAAGATAAATAAGCACAATACCTACTGCCAAAACAACCCATTGTCTCGATAAAAGACATCCCATTATAAAAGCTAAACTGCCAAAAAGCCCCAAACGAACGCTCCAGAGTAAAGCCTTTTCTTCTCCCCATTCTTTAGTTATCCATGCTTTGAGGAGTTGTCCGCCATCGGTGGGATATATAGGTAGAATATTAATAACAGCAATACCTATATTTGCATACAAGAGCCAGTCAATAATACCTTTTACTACCTGATAGTAAAAGTTGAAATCAAGCAGATAATAATAATTCACATACTCCGCGACAATCTCGGCCCCGCTAAAGCCAAGACACAAAACTAAGCTCGCTATTGGGCCGGCCCAATGAATGCTTGCTCTTTCTTTATAGCCAATATTAACAATATTATCATCATGAGATTCAAAAATCCCAATTGGTGTAACAAAGACAGACTCTGTTCCTACCCCAAGGCGTCTTGCTTCCCGTACATGGGCGAATGCGTGCACTCCAATAGACAGAAGAAGGCAAATGTAAACCAAAATCACAAAGCTGGCGGGAATGCCTTGGTTAATGAAGTAGTATAATATTGGCGGCACAGGTATCATTGACCAATGAATCTTTAGCGGCGCGCCAAAGAGTGAGAATATCTTTTTGCGTAAGGATAAGACAAAAATAAGGATAGATGTTGCAAGAAGGATGGAGATAGCTTGAGGTTCTAAATATTGAAGAATGAAACCTTCAGACAATCCACCACTTATACCCTCTGCGGAGAACCAGGCAAGCCTGTCTTGAATAAAGGCAGCTATTTCCGGGCCGTGGTAAAATGCCATAGGCGCGGCAACAACCAGCAGGACAAATATCACTTTTGCCAGCAGAGCCAAGATATTTATGCTGCCTTTTTGGGGATTTGGCGAAAGTTGGCCTTTGTCTTGGTCGCCTAAACCCTGGTCTATCACAGTGCACCAGGCACGTGTAAGAGTACATTCAGTCTTATTTATAAGGTTATCAACTTTTTTCTGGGCATACTTAACCCAAGTATCTACTCTATCTAAATGGCTTAATCCATGTCTTATGACAATGTGCCATGCATTTGCACGGCCGCCTACCTTTTTCTCTATGGCATCCACTTTTAGTTCAGCAGCTTCAAGTAGAGTATCCACATTATCTAAGTCTTGAGTTATGACAATGTACCATGCATTTGCACGGCCGCCTACCCTTGACTTTATGGCATTGACTTTTTTCCTCACAGGCCCGAGCCAGATACTTAACTTATCTAAACCTTTGTCTATGAGAATACGCCATGCATTTGTACGGCTGCATAACTTTTTCTTTACGAAGGTGTTAACCTTTCTTTGGGCACGCCTAACCCAAGTATCTGCTTTACCTAAACCTTGGAACATAACAATTTGCCATGCATTTTTAGAGCCGCCAACTATACTCTGAATCTCTTTGACTTTCAGTTTTGCCTTTGGCAACCATACGGGAAAATCTGGATGTCCAGTTACAATGAATAAGGCATTTATTCGCGAGGTGCCGTATTCATAAGCTAAAGCCTCTATAATCTCAAGAGGAATAAGACGCCTCATCATTGATTCCCTCTGGCTGCTTATCAGTTTCTGCTCATAAGAATTAATTAGTCGCTTAAACCGAAGTACAAATTTCTCTTTTTCCTGGCTGTCCATAGCTTTTAAAGTTTCTGTATCTTTAGTAACAAAAATATCTCTTTGCCTGGCAGTTATAACGCCAGTAATTTGCATTATTTCTAAAGAGCCGGGTTTCATTCTGGCGATAGACTGTGCTAATCTCTCCGCAAGATGAGGACTAAAGCTATTCTTACGAAAGATATCATAAAGAACATTATAAATAGGTATATTCTTATTATGCATAGCGCCTCTTAACAAACCGTATTTAAGTTTATGCTGGGCGAGAGCATTAAGTCTCTTAACCTTGGCTTTTGTGGCTTTACTGATGGCCGGCTTTCTTCTAATGGCAGGCAGAAAAGATCCAAGGGCAGCTACCATAAAACCGGCAAGGCTTAATTTAGCAGGGAAACCTTCATGCATACCTCCGCTTATACCCTCTGCGGAGAACCAGGCAAGCCTATCTTGGATAAAGGCAATGATTTCCGGGCCACGGTAAATTGCCATAGGCACGGCAACAACCAGCAAGACAAACATCACTTTTGCCAGCAGAACCAAGATATTCGTGCTGCCTTCCTGGGAATGTGGCGATGATTGCTTCTTATCTTTATTCTTCTCTCCTGAAGATATTAATTCACACTGTTCTATTATTCTCTTAAATGTTTCCTTCCGCCCTCTCATTATGGCAACAGCTTCCTGAAATTCCCTTGCTAACTTTTGAAGGCTCTCTAGGGTATCTTCGCCATATTTCCATTCCGCAGAAACAATCTCCTCCTCAATCTCTTCTCTCCAAGATAGCGCAGAATTTATCTTTATTTCAAATCCTTCTATGATAGTATTACATTGTGATGCAATTTCTTTAAATATCGCTCTAATAAATTGTCTTCGAATAAAAGAGGTCTTTTTTAGCTTAACTTCTAGTTGTTCTTCTATTCTTTTATAAAATGTAAGAGATCTTTTAAGATAGTATGACCAATACTCCAATTGATTCAATAAATCATTTATCTCTCCCGTACGGGCATACTGTTTATTTGCTTCTTTAAGCATCGAATTAATCATTTCCAGTTTTGGAATTTCGCTAGCATTAAATTTTTTTATCTTAAGTAATACACGCAGTAACCAAATATTTGCCAATAACCCAGATATAGCATTATAATCCCATATAACCAATAAAATTATCTCTCCAATCCCAAGGCTAAGGGCAAGGTAGAACTTAACCTGCGGTGAAAGAGCTCTTGAGAGTAGATTGTCAAATACAACTGCTACTAAACCAAAGATAGTTATCACTACCAGCGCAACTAAAATAAGCTTATATATGCTGCCTTTTCGATGCTTTGAAGGCCGGCAGGGAACTTCGTCTCCCATTTGTCTGTAAGCACGCTCGATCTCTGGCTTGAGTTTTTTAAGAGCATTGTTGCGTATCTCTATAATACGTGTTCTACTAACATTTAGTCTCTTCTTTCCTTTCTTACTGATTTCTTCATAGGTTTCTCCTTTCCAATAATGGTAGTAAATTACTATTTCCTCAGCTTTGTTTAATCGGGCCTTGCGGAAAATATACTCACGGAATTCTTCATTTTCTAAAGTTAAAAGTTCTCCATCCATATATGCTGGTTTGGGAAAAACAGCTTCTTTATCTCTTGACTTAAGATCACCGTCCCTAAATGTTGCCCGAGAGAAGAATCTTGGAACTTCTTGTGGCCTTCTGTGGTGTCTTAACAATCTGCGCATTGTGGACCAGATTTTCTTTGCTTCCGGGCATATTTCCAAAATATCTGCGTAAATAAAGGGTGCTATCTCAGCCAACCCCTCAGCAGTTAATTTAGTTATATCAATATCTAAAGAGCGCAAGGCATTGAGAACCTTATCTCTTCCTATAAATATTCGGCGGGCAGTTCTTTCTTTTACATCATTTAGATAGTTGCAGGCAAGAAGCGTCTCTACCGCATCAGGCCAGCTGCCAAAAATTATACAAGCGCGGTTAAAAAGCAATTGGTCAAAGCGCTGCCTTTCCCTCCCATAAGCTCGCGGAATTATATCTCCTTGTCTTTGTCTATAGAGCATGGCCATCTCCAAACGGAAAAATTCCCAAATTTCAGCAAGTTTTGCTTCAAAGGCTGCTTCAACTTCTCTGGCATAGACTTCCTTAAGTCTTTCTGGCTCTAAGTCCTTCAAGTCTTCTCTAAGTTTAGCAGATTCAACGTATTCTTGAAGACTAGGTCTATAACCTTTAGCAAACTTTTCAAGGGCGTTTTGATAATTCTTCAAAGCAAGGTCAGGCCACTTCATACCTTTGGGTAATTTCGGCCAGGAACGGACTGGCCCTGTTAATACACCGAGATAAACTACCTGTTTTATTCTCTTTTGCGGAGTAAAACAATATTTGATGGCTTCCTGATAATATGGCTGGGCATTGATTAAGAGGTACCATCCTTTATCCTCAAGCTTATCTATCCACACTCTATGATGGCCTTTCTTAGGAAGACGAGAGAGGCAAAAGTCTGCACTATGTTCTTTACCTTCCTCTTGCCAGCGTCCAAAACAAACGCTTCTACCATAAGACTCGATAGCAAAATCCTTTCCTTTGAAAGGTGGTCTCTTGGGGTCATCATATATACCATTTCTCAAGAAGCGGGTTATCTGCTTCTTTTTAATCTCTACTGTGCCAAGCTCATCAGGAAAGACCTCTTCTAATACCTGAACGATTTCTTCCGAGGACTCTTCTATGGTCTCTAAGGTGGCCTGCAGGTGGGGCTTTCCTTCTACTACTTCTCTATATTCATGGTTGTCAAAAAATTTATAGGTGACCTTGAGTTTCTGCTTGTATTGCCGAGGAAACTTCTTTCTTAGCTTACTGGTAAGCTTCTGGTAGGCCTTGGGTGAGGAGATGACCTTAAACTCCTCAGGTTCATCTATGCCAAAGACACAGGTATCGGGTAAATCCTTTGGCGGTGGTGAACGAGGGTCAAAGCCTTTTATCACATAAAAATGTACGGGTTTTCCTGCCTTCTTTATCTTAAATTCGCCTGATTGCCTTGTGCGCCTAATCTTGATGGTCTTGTTCTTCAGTCCTTTTCTAAAGAAGATTAGGTGCTTTTTCTTAAGGTTGCCGAGAAAGCCAAAGCCAGTGTCAGGATTTAAGCTGTCCTCACTCACAATATCATTCAAATCAAAAAGAACTAAATCCCTGGTAGCGACCGTAACCATCTCCAGCAAGAACACCAGACCCATTCCGCCCCAGGGATGCCTAAACTGGTCCATCAACCAGGCTACAGTATTTTCTTCTCTACCGAAACTCGCCTTTGTCAGGATAATCGCCAATATTATGACAACTATTGCCAGGACAAATACAAGCCAGGTGTAGGCTTTGCCGGATTTGCTCTTCATTCCTGATATATCGTCTATAAGGGAGGTTGGGTCTTCCAAGTCTAATCTTAAAGAACCGCATCTTAATATAATTATATAAGGACACACTCCTGTATCTTCAACTTCAATGCTACGGCCAAATACCTTCTCTGGCTCTATAACTTTAAAGTCTCTATTTCTTAACCATGGAATAAGGAATTTCTCAATAACCGCTCTTCTTGCATCTGGGTTACCGGGTAAATAGCCTCTTCTTATGTGGAAAAAGAACTTATCCCAACTATTTATCCAGCCCTCAGGCAACTCAAAGCCTCTAGGATTAAATTTTTGCTTTATAAAGCCCTGTTTCATATTAAAGAAAATCCCCATATGACCCTTATGTCTTATAGATTTATCATCTACAAACATATTCAACCGAGCAAACTCTTCAAAGGGAACTGTCTCGCCAGAAGCAACCTGTTTTCTATCAAGATAGAAAAACTCGTCAAATATCGGTGTATCAGCATCATAATATCTATCTATATGAAAACAGAGCCAGATATATTCATGACCTTCTTCACCTTTATTTCCTTTTATCTCTGTTTTTACTGCATATCCTCTGGGATTCTTAGTGGCCTGTGCGTCAAAACAGCTCTTTATGAGGCGCTTCATTGCCTCGGTATTGGCGTCTTTAGAATCTTGCCCGGGAAGGCCCAAATAATCAAACATCTCTTCCGCAGTCGTAGCCTCACAGTAACTATAAGGTGAATCTTTTATTCGCTCGGCTTGTTCAATTAAGAATTCCTTAACAAGGTGAAGACCGGCCGTATCTGTTGTTGCAATATCTGCGACAACTGGAACTTGAATCTTTCTGACTTTGTCTCTGGCTTGTTTTGAGTCAACCTGACGATATTCCAATGAGAAGCTGATATCATCAGTGCTATATGCTCTCACATCTCTTTCTGCACCTTCAGCAGTGCGCTTTCCTTGAGCAAATAATTCTCTAAAGCCCTGGCTAAATTTACCCTTGCCAATTTTATCAAGGAGAATAATTAAATCTTCGAGTACGCGCGCAGGTAGCGCCATATCTTGCACATCGACAAACACTACATTCCCTAAATCTCTTGGGATGTCCATAAAACAATCGCCAAAAATAATCATATGGTCTTCTGTATCTTGGCCGGTTACCCCCATGCGTTCAGCAAGAAAATCATAGGATTTTCCTCCTCTATACTTAATCGGCCCGAGTTGGTCTTCTCCGAAAATCTTTCGGTAGGGCAACCTTATGCCAATCATCTTTTCAATAGCTTCAATATGCTCAGGAGTCTGCATTGTGGCGATAGCATGCTCAGCGCCTTTTCTTTGCAGCCTGCAGAAAACTTCTGCTATGCCTGGTCGAAATTTCTTTGCAGAATATAAGGTATCGTCAAAATCCCAAACGACTGTTTTGCGATGTTCAAACCTCTCGTCTTCAGCAGCCATCACACTTTCAATAACTCTTCCCAAAACTTCTTTTGCCGCATTCCAAACATTTAGCGGCCTACCACTAATCAAAACCTCTTCCATATCTCTGGGGTCATCGAATGAAGAAACAGAAGTTATATTCAACGGGTTTGGATTCGGATTACAAATAATGTAGAATGTACTCTTTCGCAAGAACCTAGCTTTATACTCTAAATATCCTTTTTCAAGAGGACTTATGCAAATAGCTTCGCCTCCACTTTCCTCTATCCGCCTTTCAACATGTAACTGGGCTTCTGAGATTTTACCGTACCTATGGTCTATCATCAGTATGGGCGCTTTTAGGGCCTCAGCGAAATTTTGAATCAAACTTTGCACTCCATTACTGACTTTGGCGAAAGTTGAGGACTTTTTACCTTTTATTAATAAAAATGGAGACTCAAAATATTTCTGTGGAATTCCCTCACCTTGCTGTAATAATTCTTCCAGTTGCCACAGCGTCAATTCCCTAATACCTAAGCGTTCTTTTAATTTCTTTGTAAAATATGGGTAATATTCGCCTAGGTCTAAATTCTGCCAGATAATCAGAGGTCTAGATTCTGCGCCATTTTCATCCATCCATAAACGGACTCGACGTATGGTATCAATACTAAACATAGCTGCAGCCAATTCTTTTTCGGCAATTTCATTTGCTGTTTTGTGGCTTCCCTTACCATCTGGAAGCGGCCCTATCTTATGTTGCTTTGCAAACTCAACCAAATCGTTATAAGACAACCCATCATCTGATATTCCCCGAGACCTTCTCATTCCTGCAAACATTAGTGCACAAGTCAGGCCAATTCCACTTCCAGAACAAATAAGCTTCTTCAACCAAACTACGACATCTTCAGGTTGGCCGGGACAGTCTGCTATTTTTGCTAAAATAATCACCAATGCTGTGACAGCTACAACCAAGACAAATACAAGCCAGCTGTAGGCCTTGCCCTCACGCAACTGAGAAGGACGGTGGCTTTGTTCAGTTTCTACAGGCAAGGTTATGGTAAAGGTAGTGCCGGATGCGATACGTTCTCCTTCAGCAAGCCTTCGGAAGAGCTCAAGGATGTTTTGATATCTGATGACTCTTTCTTTGATGACTTCGGATTTCTCCTGGAGTAGGTCTTCTACCGCTTCCTGGCCTAGATACTCCTTTAATGCTTCTGCATTGCGGATAATCTCTGTGAGGGGTAAGAAGACAGTGTTGAACCTATCCTTCATAAATGAGTTTGCAAGCACAAAGACTTGTTTGTTTCCTCCTTTACCTTGGCCTATAAAATTATTTCTGCTACTAACCTCTGCTCTAACCCTGAGGACTTTTGCCTTATACTCCTCAACCACCTTTTTGATATCCGCTAATGTAATCTGACCACTTAAAATTTGCTTAAATAACCCTTCAAGTGAGCCGGAGGCCTTTAAAATCCTCTTGTATGCTGCTTTAACCCTCTGTTGAGATTTGGCATCTTGCCTAAGCAGTTCAAGCAAAACATCTTCGTAACCATACAGGATAAACTTCTCGCCCTCCTTTTGAGTGAGTGAATCTATTTCAAGGGTGCCGTTATACTTCTCCAGAAGTTCTCCTGCTAAAGCTGTCTTGAGTGCAGGATAAACTCTGTCATTTTTGATACCGAATCCATTATCTTCAAAGCACAATAATACCTCCTTTTCTTTAGTGATAACCTGGATAACTATTTTGCCGCCTGCTTCTGAATTAAATATTATTTCTATTGCCTTTTTTGCGTAATTAAACAGATTTTGCAGGATAGTTTCAATATCGGAGATATTAATTCTCACTATTGCCGGTTTTAAAGAAGGTACAAACTTAAATTTAATATCTGTTTCATCTTCTTCTTTGGTTTGAACAAACTCTGCCACAATATCATTCAAATCAAAAAGAACTGAATCCCTGGTAGTGAACCTAACCATCCCCAGCAACAACACCAGACCCATTCCGCCCCAGGGATGCCTAAACTGGTCCATCAACCAGGCTA
>CAZEQA010000054.1:0-9931 GCA_964514265.1 uncultured Planctomycetia bacterium
GCTTAAGCTAAAGCTTTACAGTAAATTTGGAACGGGGCGAGCGAACAAAAACACCGAGCAAAGATTAATAAGGGACAGTTTCCCGATACCGAATGTAGAATCTTTTAGTAGTATTACTTCGGCGCCCCGAAGAGATTTTCCTTGAACTTCTACATTCGGGGTTGCGTTGCTTGTCCTTCCGGATTTTCCAATGGCAGAAGGAAGAAACGGTTCGATCCGGCTAGCGGGGGCTGGCGGTGTAGGGACAGACCTCGCGATAGGCACACCAGTTACAGGCAGAATATTCCGGCTTAGCCGGAAATTCCCGCACCCTAATCCCCCGCGATGCCTCTTGAATCAACTCCTTAATTTTTTCTAAGTCCCCTTCTGTACGCTGGTCGCGTCCTACTAAGCCCGTATCCACAAAATGGAATTCTACCCTCAAGGGGAGTTCGCCCTTAATCATATTATAGGCCAGCGCATAAATAGAGAGTTGCAGACTTGCTTTAACCCGCTTATCTGCCTGCTTCTGCTTTTTTACTGTATCTGAGGTTTTAAAGTCGACAATTACCGCGCCGTCGGAAATCTCATCAATCCTATCCCAGCGGCCAACAATCTTATCTTTTCCTAAAACAAAATTAAATTGCTGTTCAATATAGGCCGGGGGGGGATTTTCTTTCTCTTGGTCAAAGAAACGTTTAAGCGTAACTTTTCCTTGAGCAAACCTCTGTTCTTCGTGCGCCCGCGATAAAAAACCCTCGTTTACCCATGCTGCTTGAAAGCTGCTAATCAAATCTTCTTGCGTAAACTTCCTTTTGTCCATTTTGGCCTGGTAGAAACTCAGGATTGCCTTATGAATAGCGTTACCATAAACCACACTGTGATGGCGTAAAATGGGGATGCGCAAAATATGCACGTACTTATATTTTAAGGGGCAGCTAATATAGTCGTCAATCTGGCGAAAACTTAGAGCCAGAAGTTCGTCGGGAGATTTAGGCCTCTCCTTAAAAACCGATGTAGAGGCCCGGGGAGCAAAACGTTCGATCTCCTGAATAGCCTCACGTTTAATAACCTCTGGCTTTTGGGGGCTAATATCTAAGGCCTCATATACAAATTGACTGACCTTGCGTGCGCGCTTTCCCCCATAATCCAGGGCCGAAGTAAAATATAATTCTTCTTTTGCCCGCGTCATCCCCACATAAAAAAGCCTTCTTTCCTCCTGAACATGGTAATCTCCGACGGGCAGGATATCCTTGACTAATTCCAGAGGGACCTCAAGGGGTTCACGCCGCCTCGGCCAGGGAAAACGCCCCTGCACTAAATTAACCATAAAGACTACGTGGAACTCCAGCCCCTTGGCCTTATGCAGCGTGAGCACATTCAGCGCTTCTAAATCCAAATCGGCCTCGGCAGTAGCCGGGTCATCGCCGGCGGAGATAAGCATATCTAAATGCTGGATAAAATTAGGCAGGCGGTCGAGTTCGCTTAGATTTTCAAAATTTGCCACAATATTAAAAAAGCGGGCAATGTTTTTAATCCGCTGCTCATTAATCAGGCTTTCTTCCTTGAGCAATTTCTTAATATAGCCTCTTTGCTGCAAAAAAGAATAAAGTAGCTTTCCGGAAGATAGGTTTCTTGCCTCTTTTAAGTAATGGTTTACATCCTCAATAATCTTTTTAATCTTTGCTCTGCTCTTTTGTGAAACATCAACAGCTAGTGCAATCTTATCCAGCTGACTAAATACGGTAAATAGCGAACGGTTCTTTTTATCCGCCCAGTTTAGGCAACGGGTTAAATCCGGCATATCCAGATTATACAAGCCGGGGAAACTTACCAGATGATACAGGCTGATGCTATTGTCGGGGTCGGCGACAGTGCGCAGGAAAGAAATCAAAAAGCGGATCTCTTCCTGAGAGTAAAGGCCTTGATTTCCGGAAAAACGCCAGGGAATAGAGCGCATATTTAAAGCGCGAAGAAAAGGTTCGGCATCGTTATTAGAACGCACGAGAACGGCGATATCTCCAAAAGAAAGGTTTTCTCTTTTTGCTATATCTTCAATTAGCCGGGCAACCTCATCGGCTTCGGCAAGCCCGGTGTCAAAATGGAGGTGGCGAATTGTGGGGCCGCGCTTTTGGCGGGCAACTAACTCTTTACTAATGTTGCACTTTACCTCCAATGTATCCGGGTCATTATATTTTATCAAGCGGTATGCCCGATCCAAGATAGTTTGCGTAGAGCGGTAATTTTCAGTGAGCACAACCTGTTTAGCCTGCGGATAATACTCCATAAAATTGAGGATATTACTAATGGCCGCCCCCCGGAACTTAAAGATAGACTGGTTATCATCTCCGACGACAACAATGTTCTTATGCGCCTCGGCCAAGAGTCTTACCAGCTGAAATTGGCTGAAATTGGTATCCTGAAACTCATCCACCAAGATATATTTAAACTGTCTTTGATAGCGTTTAAGAATTAAAGACCGGCGGCGAAAAAGATGTAGAGTTAGATATACCTGATTGGCAAAATCAACCCTGCCTTCTTTTGTCAAAAGTCTTTGATAGGTCTCGTAGGCGCCTGCCAACTCCATCTGGGTGAGCGCTCTTTCTCTTAACTCTTCATCCTGGGGGGTGCGTTTAGATTTTTCTTCGAGGTTCTTGGCATATTGTAAATATTCCTCCCAGGAGACATCTTCGTCCCGAAGACGGCTGAAAAGAATTACCAGTGCCTCTAAGAAGCGGGCGGGGTCGCTTTTGGGGCGATAATAATCCAGATTAAATTCATAGAGATGCTCTCTTAAGAAGATGAGCTGGTCGGGACGGGTTAAAACTTTAAACTCGGGGTTTAAGCCCAGCTCTATTGCATTTTCGCGTAAGATACGGTCGCCAAAGGCATGGAAGGTAGAAATCCAGATATCGGTATAGCCATAGGGCACAAGTAAATCCACCCTCTCTTCCATCTCAGTTGCCGCTTTATCAGTAAAGGTCAGGGCTAAAATCTCTTCAGGTCTAGCCTTTTTGGTAGAAATAAGATAGGCGATACGCCGGGTAATGACTGCGGTCTTTCCTGTGCCTGCACCGGCGATAATTAAAAGGGGGCCCTGGTCGTGTTCGACTGCCCCTTGCTGTTTGCTATTGAGCCCCGTCAATGTCTTCTGCTCAGATTTTACTGCCACTCTATTAATTTTTACCCGAAAGGTCTTTTAGCTCTTTCATAAACTGGCTGACATCCTTAAATTGGCGGTATACGGAAGCAAAGCGCACATAGGCTATATCATCGACTTTTTGCAGCATGCTTATTAGCAATTCGCCAATCTCTTTTGACTTAACTTCCTTTTCGTAATTTTTCTGCAAAGTAAATTCTATTTTATCTACAAGTTGCTCCAGCCTTTCCATACTTATCGGCCTTTTCTCGCAGGCCTTAACCAGGCCGGCCAAAATCTTTTTGCGCTCAAAGGACTCGCGGCGGCCATCTTTTTTTACCACCATCAGAGGGGCCTCTTCAATGCGCTCATAAGTAGTAAACCTGCGTCCGCATTTAAGACATTCGCGTCTGCGGCGGACCAGATTGCCTTCGGAACCCAAGCGCGAATCTACCACCTTATCCTCGAAGTTGCCACAATAAGGACACTTCATTTATCTTGCACCTTGCGTATTTTTATCCCGGCCTCATCCAGAAATTCCCGGGCCATTTTATCAGGGTAATTGCCAGCGGTAACCACTTCTTTAATCCCGGCATTGATAATCATCTTGGCACAGATAATACAGGGTTGATTGGTAACATAAAGCGTGCTCTCGCCCAGGCTAATGCCATAAAGCGCTGCCTGCAAAAGGACATTTTGCTCGGCGTGCAGGCCGCGGCAAAGTTCATGTCTCTCTCCGGAAGGGATGTTTAATTTCTCGCGCAGACACCCTACTTGCGCACAATGTTTTATCCCGCTGGGAGTACCATTATAACCGGTAGCCAGAATACGTCTGTCTTTAACAATTAAGGCGCCTACTTTTCTGCGCAGGCACGTAGAGCGCTTAGAGACGATTTTAGCAATCTCTAAGAAATATTCATCCCAACTCGGCCGGGTATCCTGCCTTTTGCTTTTAGCCACTTTCTTTTAACTCCTTATATAAAGGAAACTTTTCGGTAAGTCTTAATACTTCCTGGCGAGTATATCTAATTATTTTTTCATCTCCGAGCGAAGATAATACCTCATCGATTAGGCAGGCAATTTGGCGCATCTGGTTCTCTTTCATTCCTCTGGTAGTCACAGCCGGCGTACCTAACCTTAAACCACTGGTTAATCTCGGAGCTAGAACGTCAAAGGGAATCAAATTTTTATTCACCACAATATTGGCTCTGTGTAAAGCAGAAGCTGCGTCTTTACCGGTAATCTTTTTCGAACCTAAATCTACTAAGAGCAAATGGTTGTCTGTGCCTCCAGAAACAATGCGATATCCTCGAGCCTGTAACTCCGAAGCCAACTTTTTGGCGTTGGCGATTGTCTGTTTTTGATAATTCTTAAATTCTGGCTTAAGGGCAAGTTTTAAGGCCACCGCCTTAGCCGCAATTACATGCATCAGGGGCCCTCCCTGAATACCCGGAAAGACCTCGGCATCTATCTTTTTAGCAAATCGTTTCCGGCAGATAATCATTCCGGCCCTTGGGCCCCGCAAGGTCTTGTGCGTGGTGGTGGTAACAAATTCTGCATAAGGAACGGGCGAAGGGTGAAGTCCGGCGGCTACAAGCCCGGCGATATGGGCGATGTCCGCTAAAACATATGCGCCGACTTTGTTGGCAATGCGACGGAATTTAGCAAAATCGATAATCCGCGGATAAGCTGAGGCCCCGGCCAGAATCATCTTCGGCTTGTGCTTTTTAGTCAGATGTTCGAGCTCACTATAATCTATCCTTTCGTCTTTTTTGTTTACGCCGTAAGGGATGATTTTAAAATATTTTCCCGAGAAATTATGGAAATGTCCGTGGGAGAGATGCCCTCCGCAGGCCAGATCCATGGCCAAAACTGTATCGCCAAGTTTGAGCATGGCAAAATATACTGCCATATTGGCCTGAGTCCCCGAATGAGGCTGGACATTTACGTGTTCGGCTCGAAAAAGTCTCTTGGCCCGATCCTGGGCCAACTTTTCCACCACATCTACATATTCGCAGCCGTCATACCAACGCATCGCCGGATACCCTTCGGCATACTTATTAGTCATCACCGAGCCCTGGGCCTCTAAGATTGCACAAGGAGCAAAATTTTCACTGGCAATCAGATTAACGGTGTTGCGTTCTCTTTTAACCTCATCAAAAATTGCTTTATGAACCTGCGGGTCAATGTTTTTTAAGTAATCCATTTTGGGCTCCTAAAAAGGGGTCAGGCGCTTTTTCCCGTAAAAAGGGGTCAGGCGCTTTTTCCTACAATTTTTCTTTCTATATTAGTAATCTGACGTATCCGACGGGCGTGGCGAGGCCTTACGGAAAATTCAGTTTTCAGCCATACATCGACTATCTCGCAGGCCCGCTTAAAACTTAGGTAATTGCCTGCCAGACACAGCACATTGGCGTTATTATGCTGGCGACTGAGCTGGGCCTGTTTTTTTGTCAGACAAAGTGCTGCCCGAATTCCGGGAAGCTTATTCGCTACTATAGAAAGACCAATGCCCGTTTTGCAAATCAATATTCCCCGGTAAAATTGTCCTCCAGAGACGCTGGCAGCAACTTTGTAACCAACAGCTGGATAATCACAACGCTCGGGGCTGTGTGTGCCTAAATCCGCAACTACACAGCCGCGTCTTTCCAAAAATTTTATTAACTTATTCTTTAAAAGGTAGCCGCCATGGTCAGCACCAATAGCAATCTTCATCATTCCTCATTCCTCCAGTTTTTTTGCTACTCGCGCAATACTTTCCTTAATCATATCGAGAACCTTGCGGTAAAACTCAATTGATTTACCAATCGGGTCGGGAATATTGGGTTCCACTAATTTATCTTCCCTTTCTATTCTGCCAAATTCGCTTAATAAATGCACCTTGCCTTTGGCCTCCGGATTTCGCCTCAAGATATTTTCTTTGTGTCTTGTCTCCATTACCAAAATTAAATCTGTTTCGGCAATCATTTCATCGCTTAATGGGGAACTGCGATGATCAGATACATCGATATCCTGTTCGGACATAACTTGGATAGCCTCATAAGTTGGAGGCATTCCTTTAATTGCTGCTACGCCCGCAGTCATTATTTTATAATCGCCTTTGCCGCTTAACAATACCTTTAACAAGCCTGCCGCCATTACGCTGCGGCAAGAGTTTCCGGTGCAGACCAAAAGAACTGTTTTAGGCTTGGACACTCTGGATATCCTTTCGGGCTATGGCGCCTTCTCTTAATATCTTAAAAGGGGAAACGGATAAGTCTACGACTGTGGACGGTACCCCCAATTCCACTTCTCCCCCGTCAATAACCGCCTCTATAAGGCCATTAAAGGTAGATAAGACCTGGCCTGCTGATTTGGCGGCAGGTTCACCAGACAGATTAGCGCTGGGGGCAACTAGAGCGGTTCCGCTCATCTTTAACAGGCTCTGGGCAATCTTATTGCTGGGAATGCGCACACCGATTGTTGGCCCTGCCTGGCTATATTTAAGGCGGGCCCCGTTACAAACACCCAATTTTATTCTATTCACATTTGTAACGGAGCGGGCAGGTAAAACCAGGGTTAAAGACCCGGGCCAGTATTTGTTCATCAACCGATAGGCAAAAGTAGGAATCTCACTTGCCAGTTCTTCTAAATAGGCTATATCTTGTATCTGCACAGTTAAGGGTTTATCTCTCGGACGCTTTTTCAGCGTAAAGATTTTCTCTACCGCCTGCTTATTGCAAAAATCCGCAGCCAGCCCATAGACTGTTTCCGTAGGAAAAGCAACAATCCCGCCTTTTCTTATAACCTCCGCTGCCTCTCTTATTTTCTCTAAGTCTATATTTTCCGGATCTATTTTTATTACTTTCGTCGTCATCTTTCTGTCAGAGCCTACAAACGGCTTGCGAGCTGCTCAAATGCTGGTGTGCGTCACAGCGGCCACCAGCATTACTCTACAGGGCGGCAAAAAATTGCAGCGAGCCCCGTTACAAATTTACAAAGACGCTTTAGATAAATCAGAAAGTCTATGCTTAAAGCCAACCCCTTTTGCTTAAGCTAAAGCTTTGCAGTAAATTTGGAACGGGGCGAGCGAAGCAAAAACACCGAGCAAAGTCAAAAGATGTCTTCGACCATATCCTGTACATGCTTAGCTATAGATAGTGCAGAGGTCAGTCCCGGTGAATCAATTCCAATAAGATTGATTAATCCGGGCAGGCCCTTTTCCTCTTCATGACAAATTACAAAATCCCTGAACAGCTCTCCCGAACCCTGAAGCTTCGCCCTAATGCCTGCTGTATCAGCAGCTAAATCTTCAAGCTCGATAAAGGGCAAAAACCTATTTACTGCCCGGAAGAAATGCTCTCTCTTTGAATCGTCAATATCATAATCCACTTTATCCTTTTCGATATATTGGGCATCGGGCCCAAAGCGCAAACTTCCAGCTAAATCAGGTGTAACATGTATTCCCAGGGAGACCCCTTGCTCATCAGGCAGAGGATAAATTAAGCGCTTAATTAGACGGCTTTTAGTTCCACCGACCCGAAAATACTCGCCCTTGCAAAATTTTAAAATATAATTTTCCTCCTTTATATCTAAACCGGCTAATTCGGCAACGATATCGCTGTTTAACCCGGCACAATTTATCAGGATGCGAGTTAAAAAGGAAAAGTCCGTGCCGTCGGCATCACGGACGGTAACTTCATATCCGGCACCTTGCCTCTTTATTCCGGTAGCTTCAGTTTGAAAAACAAATTCTGCCCCTTGCGTTTTGGCCTTCTGGAAAAAGTGGCGCATTAAATTATGTGAATCGACTATCCCTGTATTTGGAGAATATAAAGCTGCTACTGTCCTGATATTCGGTTCCAGCTCTTTTACTTCTTTGCCGGTAAGGATTTTCAAGCCCAACACTCCATTGGCCTCGCCATTCTGCAAAAGACGCTCGAGCTTTTTGACTTTTTCTTTTTCGCAAGCCACAATTAATTTTCCTGTTCTTTTGTAAGGAATATTGTTCCTCTCGCATATTTCATAAATCATCCGGTTGCCTTCCAGGCAGGTTTTGGCTTTTAAGCTATTTTGCGGATAATATATGCCGGAATGGACGACTTCACTATTTCTGCCGGAACTCTCTTGGCCAAAAGACATATTTTTCTCCAGCACATAAACAGCTCTGTCTTGCCTGGATACAGAAGCGCTAACTACTAATCCGACTATCCCTGCTCCAATTATAGCGATATCTATTTTTTCCATAATCTGCGTAAACTTTAGCGGCCTTAAAACAGCAATTGGCGAGGAAGGCTGATATCGCCAACTGTTATTTCACCAGTATACTTTTTGGCTTGCGGATTTAAAAATCCTTTTTTAAGCAACCCGAAAGTAATTGTCCGATTAGCCTCAACGGCTATGCCGCGCACTTGGCCGGTTGTTGCGTCTAATCCTGAAGGGACGTCTAAAGAAAGAACGGGCTTTTTAGAGCTGTTGATTAATCTAATCAAACCAAGATATGGGGCCCTGAGGTTACTTTTAAGTCCGATCCCCAATAAGGCATCGACAATTAACTCGGTAGATTTTAACTCTTTTCTTAGCGAAGGGAGCTTCGTCTGTAAAATCTTCTGTCCCGTCTTGCGTAGAATTTCGTAATTGACTTTTGCTTCCTGTGATAATCTTTCTTTTTTACCGACAAAGAAAACCTTTACTTTAAGTTTGCGATTAATTAAATGCCGCGCACAGGCAAAACCATCGCCACCATTATTCCCTCCTCCGCAAAGAACTAAAACTTTATTCTGGCCTGCTTTAAGCATCTGTAAAACGCAAAAGGCACTTACGATAGCAGCGTTTTCCATCAAAATTATGGAAGGAATTCCATATCTTTTAGACGCGGCCTTATCAATTTGTTGCATCTTTTTGGCTGTAATCACTCGCATCGTACAATAATTAAAAGAATTTTGATTTAGCTTTAAATTCCTGGAGATTAAAACTGACAGGTATTTTATAGCGTTGTTCAGTTATTGTAGCGGACAAGATTCGACGAATATTAAAGGTGCGCAGGGCCCCTCGCAAATGACAAAAGGCAATAACTCTGCCTAAATCAAAGTCATAAATATCTATTTGGCGCGCCTGCCTTCCTCCGGCCCGGGCGTTTGGCGACGAATATTCAATCTCAAGAGATTTATGGTTTTCATAAGCTTCATGCAAGAGTTCTTCAACTGTCTTAGACTTTGCCCAACCAATGGGTATGGTCTCAAGAGCCATACCCCGGCGATAAACTAAATGGCCGTTTCTCTTGCCGTATTCATAAAGCTCGCGGGTAACAAATACATCCTGTTGGCAATATTGGATAAGCTGGTCTATTTTTCCCTCTCGGAAATATCTGAGTGCATCAAGCCCCGTACCGCTTTTACCAATTTCTAATGTTGCCTGGGCAATGCTGTTTAAACTAAGGCGAAACCCTAAACTATTTTGCACTTCTTCAAATATATCTAAACTCTTAAGCCTAGATAAATCAAAGTCCAGATAGGGTTGTAAAACAGGAAAATCAAATTTCTTAATATTGAAGCCGATTACAAGTTCAGCTTGCTTAAAGTAGGGCAAAAGGTCTTTTATGTCCTTCTCTAAAAATGCCTTAAACTGGTTATCTTTATATGAGTAAATACCGACTACCGAAACACCTAATAGTCTTAAGTTTCTCCCTTCGACTTCATTGAAGCTTTTCTTGGTCTCTAAATCTAAAACAATCTTATCCTGCATTTTTTTACTTTTATAGGTATAGCGAGCTGTTTTATGTGAGCAATATCCTTCACTTCACACTGAGTCATTTCATCCTCCGCTTTGCGAAGG
>CAZEQA010000055.1:0-9910 GCA_964514265.1 uncultured Planctomycetia bacterium
GGAAGTTTCCAAAAGTAATCTCCGAATAGGCAGCATCCTGGGCCAATAAAATCTTGTGTTTGCGGGCAAATTTTACTGTTTGGGCAAAAAAGGTCTTTTCCGCTATAGCCGCTGTAGGGTTATTGGGATAATTTAGAAAAAGAAGTTTAGCCCTGGAAAGTACGCGCGGACTAATCTTGTTCAGCCGGGGTAAAAAGTCGTTCTCTGCCAAAAGGGGCAGATACTGAGGAGTTCCTCCGGAAAAAATAGTTGCCGAACGATAAGGCGGATAACAAGGTTCGGGAATTAATACACTATCCCCGGGATTAATCAGGCCTAACGGTAAATGCGCAAGCCCCTCTTTAGAGCCGATTAAAGGCAAAATCTCCCTATCGACATCGAGCTGCACGGAAAATCTTTTTTGATACCAGCGGGCAATCGCCTCCCTGAAAGCACGCATTCCTAAGTTTAAGGCATAGTGATGATTAGCAGGGTCGAGTGCTGCCGCATATAATTTATCAATGATATGGCGGGGAGTAGGCAAATCGGGGTCGCCTACGCCTAAATCGATTATATCGCGGCTGGCGAGTTGAGCTTTTCTCTTGGCCTTATCAATCTCGGCAAAGAGATAAGGCGGCAATTTCTTCAATCTATTGGCTTTTTCTATTCTCATCCGATTACGTCCTGCATATCATATAGGCCGGGGTTTTGCTTTATTACAAACCTGGCTGCTTCCAATACGCCTTGAGCAAAGATATCTCGCGTCTTTGCGCTGTGCTTTATTATTATACTATCCTGGGGGCTGTCAAAACGCACCTGGTGGTCACCGATAATCTCATCCTTGCGAATAGAATCAATCTTTATCTCTTCGTTTTCACGGCCGGGTGCCTGTTTAATCAATTCTGCTAAGCGCTTGGCAGTGCCGCTGGGGGCATCTTTCTTGTGAACATGGTGGGCCTCCACAATATCCACTTTGTAATCTCGCCGCAACTTCTGCGTTGCCTCTTTGACCAATCTAAATACAAGATTAACCCCTAAAGACATATTAGGAGAAAATACTATCGCTATATTGGCAGATGCCCCTTTAACCTTCCCTGTCTGTTCGGGGTTTAATCCTGTTGTTCCGATAACCATAGCCTTTTTATATTTAACTGCTAACTCAAGATGCCCTAAAGTTGCCGAAGGATTGGTAAATTCAATCAATACATCTCCTTCTTTAATTATTCCGGGATTATCTCCAATCTTGATATCCGGCGTAGAAAGCCCTAAGGCCTCGCCTAATCTCTTTCCTATCGCTGGATGGGCCTTTTCTTCTATTGCCCCTGTTATCTTGAACTCTTTATCGCCGAGGCCTAAGGCAATTATTCTTCTGCCCATCTTGCCGCAGCAGCCACTAATGACTAATCGAATCATATCAGTTTGTAGTCTTTGAGAATCTTCTTTAACTTTTCTTCATTCTCCGGAAGCATTGGGCAAAGCGGAAGGCGCAGTTCCGGAAAAATTTTACCCATCATCCCTAAAGCTACCTTTACCGGAATGGGATTGGTCTCAATGAACATCGCTTTAACTAAAGGCAGTAACTGATAATATACTTTTCTTGACTCCGCAATCTTGCCTTCTTCAAACAACCTAATCATCTTCGCTACTTTATCCGGAACAATATTGGCCACCACAGAGATTACTCCTGTGCCGCCGATGGAGAGAACGGGCACAGTAAGCGCATCGTCTCCGGAGATGAGCGTAATATTGTCCTGGCATAATTTCATAATTTGAGCCATCTGGCTTAAACTTCCGCTGGCCTCTTTGATGGCAACAATATTTTTAATTTGGGCAAGTCGGGCCACTGTCGCCGGCTCGATATTGATGCCTGTTCGTGAAGCGATATTATAAAGCACAATGGGGATGTCTACTTCTTCGGCAATTTTCTTAAAATGGCGGTAAATCCCTTCTTGTGTCGGCTTATTATAATAAGGAGAAATTAGAAGTACTGCATCTACCCCGGATTGCTTTGCATGCCTGGTCAACTCTATCGCTTCAGCCGTATTATTGGAGCCGGTGCCGGCAATTACCGGTACTCGCCCATTTACTGTCTGCACAGTAAGCTCCACTACCCTTTCGTGTTCTTCTAAAGATAGAGTCGCCGATTCTCCCGTTGTCCCGCAAGGCACAATACCGGATGTTCCGTTTTTAATCTGAAATTCAATTAAATCTTTAAATCTCTTTTCATCAAGCCTTCCGTTTTCAAACGGTGTAACAATCGCTACCAAAGAACCTTTAAACATACAACGCCTCCCTCACGTTAACACCTCTGCTTTATAAACAATCTTGGCCTTTCCCTCTAAAAATACCTGGTCAATAACACCTTTCTCTATATTAAAATAGACATTAAGGACCTCACCGCTTTGTGTGTCCACTTTAACTTTGCGCTGCCCCCTTTGCGGCTCTCGCTCCATCTCATAAACAGTAATAATACCTGCGGCCACACAACCTGTGCCGCAAGCTAAGGTCTCCTCCTCCACTCCCCGCTCATAAGTCCTGATGCGAATATGGCCTTTATCTAAGACCTCGACAAAATCGGCATTTGTGCCTTCAGGCTGAAACTCAGGATGATAGCGGATTGCCTTTCCTTTTTCCTCAACACTAAAATTGTTTAGCTCTTGCACAAAACAAACGGTATGGGGTACGCCTGTATTTATATAATTTACATTATGGGTTTGGTCATCGATATTCAAATCAAATTTCAATCTCAAATCTTTAGGGCGGGACATCTTTATCTTCACCCTATCCTGTTCAACCCCGGCCTGTAAATTCCCTGCCCGCGTCTCAATACACATTTTATTACTGCAGATCCCCTCAGCTGCCGCATAGAGCGCCAGGCAACGGATGCCGTTGCCGCACATATCTACCTCGCCACCATCGGGATTAAAGACGCGCATCTTAAAATCGCACTTCTTTGAGCCCTCGATTACAAGCAGGCCGTCCGCACCCACAGATAATTTACGCTGGCAGAGTTCCTTTGCCAAGCTTCCTAGCCGCTCTGCGTTTTTGGGTTTTTGGTTTCTAAAGCTGTCAATGATAATAAAGTCATTCCCAGAAGCTACAGCTTTAACAAAGGCGATATTTTTCATCTTTTCGGAATGACCTCATGTCTGATTAAATCGCGGTAGGATTCCCTTTTTCTCACCAAGTCAAACCTGTCTTTGCTTACCAAAACTTCAGCAATTCTTAGCCGGGAATTATAGTTGCTGGACATAGTAAAACCATAAGCCCCCGCACCCATCACTGCCAGTAAGTCCTCCGCCTGCAAAACCGGCATCGTCCTATTTTGGGCCAAGAAATCTGCGCTTTCGCAAATTGGGCCGACGATATCGTATCTCGTCGTTCGTCGTTCGCCTGGGCCCGCTTGTGCCCGCTTGTGCCCGTAAGGGTACAAGGGTATAAGGGTATCGTCCGTGGTTCGGATAACAGGCAATATCTCGTGATAAGCACCGTATAAAGAGGGGCGGATAAGGTCGTTCATCCCTGCATCCACAATGGCAAAGTTCTTATTAGCGGTCTTTTTCACATAGACTATCCTGGTAACCAAAATGCCGCTGTTGCCGGCAATAAATCTACCTGGTTCAAGGATTATTTTAAGCTTTGTCGCCTTAAGTAGAGGTAGAATCGCCTGAGCAAAGGCCCCTGCCGTCTGCGGTTTCTCATCGCGATAGACTATTCCCAGACCTCCGCCGATATTAAAATATTTTAGCCCGACCTTTCTTTGTTTTAAACGCGCAATTAAAGGGAGGATCTTTTTAATCGCTAAAATAAAAGGCCGGCTGTCGGTTATCTGTGAACCAATATGGATGTGCAAGCCGATTAAGTTTAGATGCGAAAAGATACGCGCCCGTAAAAATAGGTCTTGCGCCGTCTGTATATCCAAGCCGAATTTATTAGTCATTTTACCCGTGGTAATAAACTTATGCGTATGCGGGTCGATATCTGGATTTATTCTTAAACATACATTCACCTGTCTCCTTAAACGGGCGGCCGCACGCTCAATAAGGGCCAGCTCGGCAACCGATTCCACATTAAAGAAAAGGATCCCCGCTTTGATGGCCTCGCCGATTTCCTTTTCACTTTTGCCTACGCCGGCATAAACTATTCTTTGGGGACTTACGCCTACCTTCAGGGCTTTATAGAGCTCACCCCCTGAGACCACATCCATACCTGCGCCGCAATTTGCCAACACCTTTAACACTGCCAGATTGGAATTCGCCTTTACTGAAAAACAGATTAGAGGATTGATACTGCGAAAGGCCTGTTTAATCTTTTGATAGTGGTCAATCAGGGTCTGCCGACTATAAATATATATAGGCGTACCAAACCTCTTAGTTATCTGACTTACCTTTGTCGCCTCGCAATAAAACTCATTGTCTCGATATCGAAAATGATGCATTTTATCTTAACCTTTTGCTCCACCCCTGCAGTTGTCTGTTTACGCTTTTAAGGCCGGTCCCTCCCAAACTTCTTTTTCTTGCTACCGACAGTTGAGAATTCAATAGCCCATAGATGTCTTTTTTAAAGTGCGTAGAGTTTTTCTTCCATTGCCCTAAAGGAATTTCGGAAAGAAATACCCCTTTCGCCAAGGCATAGGATACAACTCTTCCCACAATATTATGTGCCTCTTTAAAGGCAACGCCTTTTTTGACTAAATATTCTACTAAATCTGTAGCGCAAAGTAGCTCATCGGAGGATAAAATTAAAGCCCTATTCTGGTTAACTCTGGCGGTCTTTATTAATTCACCCAAAACCGCAAGACAAATATGCAGGCTTTCCAAAGAATTAAACAGGGGCAGCTTATCTAACTGCATATCCCTGTTGTAAGAAAGGGGCAGGCCTTTCATTACGGTCAAGAAAGAAATAAGATTTCCGTAACTGGTCCCTGTGTTCGCCCTCACCAGTTCCAGGACATCGGGATTTTTCTTCTGAGGCATCAGGCTTGAGCCGGTAGCAAAGGCCTCGTCTAATTCTAAAAGCCCAAATTCGGGACTGCTCCAGAGAACAAGGTCTTCTGCCATTCTGGAAAGATGCATAGATAAAATCGACAAATCAGCTAAAATCTCCAACACAAAGTCCCTATCAGAAACAGCATCTATACTATTAGCGGCTACTTTACTAAAACCTAATAGTTTGGCTACATAGTTTCTATCTACCGGTAAAGAAGTCCCGGCAAGAGCAGCTGAACCCAGGGGCAAGACATCGCATCTTCCCTCGGCATCATTCAATCTGTCTTTGTCCCTTTCCAACATCTCTACATAGGCCAGAATCTGATGTGCCAGACACACGGGTTGCGCGTGTTGCAGATGTGTAAAACCAGGGATAATTACCTTGATATTCTTTTTAGAGAAATTGACCAGGGCAAGCTGCAGATTTTTAATTCCTAATTTTAAATTCTTGGTTTCTTCTTTCGCATACATTCTTAAATCGGTGGCTACTAAGTCGTTTCTGCTTCTGGCGGTATGCAATTTTTCTGCTACCTTGCCAATCTTCTTCTCCAGGGCATTCTGGATATTGGTATGAACATCCTCACACTTTTCATCAAAGGAGAATCTATTGCTTTCAATCTGTTTTAAGATAGACCTTAACCCTTGGACAATCTTAGCGCTATGCTTTGCTGGAATAATCCTGGTCTTACCCAGCATCCTGGTATGGGCAATGCTCACCAGACAATCATATCTGGCTAATTTATAGTCATAACTGATGCTTGAGGTAAATTCCTCCACCAGAGGATGTGTCCTTTTCTTAAACCTTCCGCCCCATAGTTTTGCCATCTCTCATCCCCTCATATTCACTTGTTAACTTTGCGAGGTGTTTTGCGAAACGAGCATTAGCATTTTTTTGGCACTTCGCTTTCGCTCAGTGCCAATCCTGAGTGCAATCAAAGGCTTGGCAAATACATACTCTCCCTTTCTAACCTGACAATTCTAACCAGGTTAGAAAGGGGAGATTACACCAGATTCCTCCAAGTCGGCAAAAAATTGCAGCGAGTGGAGCAAAGACACCGAGCAAAGTCAAAGAACGTAAATCTTACTTTTGATACGGCAGGCCCCAAATCTTGATAAAGCCTTCGGCTGCGGACCTGTCAAACTTATCGCCTTTTTCGTATGTGGCCAGTTCCTTCTTGTATAAAGAATGGGGTGAAGTTCTTCCCACGCAAATACAACTTCCCTTATACAGCTTTAACCTAACGAGCCCGCTAACATTTTTTTGTGTCTGCTCAACAAATCTATCCAGGGCGCCTTTAAGCGGAGAGTGCCAGAGGCCATTGTAAACGAGCTGGGCATATTTTTCCGCCACAATTCTTTTAAACTGGAGGGTCTGTTTATCCAACACCAGGCTCTCTAATTCGTTATGGGCAAGATGCAAGACCACCGCTGCCGGCGCCTCATAAATCTCCCTGCTTTTGATTCCCACCAGCCTATTTTCTATCATATCAATCCTGCCTACTGCGCAATCACCGGCCAATTTATTTAGTTTAGCTATCAGCGAGACCGCTTCCAACTTTCTGCCGTTTAATTTTACCGGAATACCTTTAGAAAACTCAACTGTCAGATAAGCAGGTTTACCTGCGCATTTAAGCGGGTCTTTGGTCAATTGATAAACGTCCTCCGGCGGCTCCTGTCCTGGGTCTTCTAAAACCCCGCATTCAATGCTTCTGCCCCAAAGATTTAAATCCGTGCTGTAGGGGCTCCCCTTTGTCGCCGCAACTTCAATGTGATGGGCCCTGGCGTATTTTATTTCCTCTTCTCTCGTCTTAAGATTCCATTCTCTTAAAGGAGCAATCACCTTTAACCTTTTATCCAGGGAAGCTACGCAGACCTCTAATCTGACCTGGTCGTTGCCTTTACCCGTGCATCCATGGGCAATATATCCGGCCTTATTCTTATGGGCGACCTCGACTAAACCTTCGGCAATCAAAGGCCTGCCTAATGCTGTGGCTAAAGGATATTTTGCCTCGTAGATTGCCCCTGCCTCAAGCGCAGGAAAGACAAAGTCCTGTAAAAACCTTTTCTTCAAATCCTGAACATAGACCTCGCTTACCCCGCAGTCCCTGGCCTTTTTCTTTAGCGGGGTAAAATCTAATTCCTGACCTAAATCTGCAGTATAGGTAATTACATCAAAGCCCTTCTCTTTTAACCAGGCTACACAACAAGAGGTATCCAATCCGCCTGAATAAGCTAAAACTACTTTTTTCATTAATATCCTCCCAGTAATAGCAATAAAATCGCTTTCTGCACATGCATTCTGTTTTCGGCCTGGTCAAATACAATTGAATTTGGCCCATCAATTACTTCATCGGTTATCTCTTCGCCGCGATGTGCCGGCAAACAATGCATCACTAAACAATCTGACTTTGCCAAAGAGAGGAGCTTTTGATTCACCTGAAAACCCTGAAAGGCCCTGGCCCTTTTCTTAAATTCCTTCTCTTGCCCCATACTTGTCCAGACATCAGCATAGATTACATCGGCCCCACCTGCTGCATCCGCAGGGCCGTTGGATAAAGCAATTTTAGCGCCGGAGGCCTTGGCTATCTCCAGGGCCTCATTATAGATTTCTTCCTTAGGCCTATATTTTGCCGGAGTGGTCACAGTCAAATTCACGCCAATTCTGGCACATCCATAGAGTAAAGAATGGGCCACATTGTTTCCGTCACCGATATAGACAAGATTAATGCCGGATAAACTACCTCTTTTCTCTTTAATGCTGTAGAGGTCGCCTAACACCTGGCAGGGATGCAATAAATCTGTCAAGCCATTTATTACCGGAATTGTAGAATAGCCTGCCAGTTCCTCTAACTGTTGATGAGAAAAGGTCCTTACCACCAGCGCATCTAAATACCGGGAAAGGACACTGCCAAAATCCTTAATTGCCTCCCTGGTGCCAAACTTAATATCTCCCGGTGCCAAATAAATAGTGTAACCTCCCAACTGGTCCATTCCTACCTCAAAGGACACCCGCGTCCTCAAAGACGGCTTTAAGAACATCAGCCCTAAGGACTTGCCGGATAGGCTCTGGCTAAAATCTTTAACTTTGGCCTTTAATTCGGAAGTCAAGCTAAAGATATGCTCAAGCTCTCCTAACTTTAAATCTTTAATCGAAATTAAATCTTTCTTCATAACACACCATCCAAAATCCCCACGGCCTGGTCTATTTCTTTTTTTGTTACAGCTAACTGCGGCATAATTCTCAGCACATTCTCGTGCGTACAATTAATCATCAGTCCCTTTTTGAGACAACCCTGATAAATCGGCTTTCCCTTTTGGTGCAATTCTACAGCCAGCATTAGCCCTTTTCCTCTTATTTCCTTTATTATAGGATATTTTTCTTTTAAATGCGCTAATTTTTTATATAAATATTCCCCCATTCTTTCTACATTACTCAGGAGCCTTTCTTTCTTAATCGCCTGAAAAACCGCTAATGCGCAGGCGCAGGCTAGGGGGCTGCCCCCAAACGTAGAGGCGTGTGTGCCTGGTTGCAATGTATCGGCAATCTTATCTTTGGCAATGATTGCCCCTATAGGAAAACCGCCTCCTAAAGATTTAGCCAAAACCATCACGTCCGGCTGAACATTATAATGCTGATAGCAAAACATCTTTCCGGTTCTGCCCATCCCTGTCTGCACTTCATCAAAGATTAAAAGTAGGCCTAATTTGTTACAGAGCTTTCTTACCTGTTTAATATATTCGGGCTCAGCGACATTTATTCCACCCTCTCCCTGAATTAGCTCTAACATCACTGCAATTGTCTTTTTGTTAATCTTTGCCTTTAATGCGCCAAAATCATTAAAGGGTACCTGCACAAAACCTCCGGGTAGCGGCGCAAAGCCCTGTTTATATTTGGCCTGGCCGGTAGCAGCTAAAGAGGCCAGGGTCCTTCCGTGGAATGAATTTTTCATAGTAAGAATCTCGAATCTTTTTCTCCCTTTTCCATACATCCGGGCCAACTTTATAGCTGCCTCAATGCTCTCGGCGCCACTGTTGCAAAAGAAGACCTTTCCACCAAAGGAATTTTGCGAAATCTCCTTTGCCAGCCTTCCTTGTAATTCATTATAATAATTGTTGGGCACATGCAAAATCTTCTTTGTCTGTTTTCTCAATGCCAAACAGACTAGAGGATGGGTGTGCCCCAAACCGCTAACTGCCCAACCGGGAAAGAAATCTAAATACTTGCGCCCATTAATATCCCAGACCCTTGAGCCTTGCCCTTTGACAAACACCAAAGGAATCCGGGCATACGTAGGCATCACAAACTTTTTGTATTCTTGAATCAATCTATTTTTATTCATATTCATAGCCTTAACCGAAAAAAGCGGTTGACCGAAAAAAGCGCCTGGCCCCTTTTAGGCATTTAGGCAAAAAAGCGCCTGGCCCCTTTTTGCTATTGCACAATCTGGGTGCCGATACCTTCGTCCGTAAATATTTCCAAAAGTAATGAACGAGGAATACTGCCATCAATGATGTGTGTCTTTTTTACCCCCTTTTTCAAGGCGGTAATGCAGGCATTTACTTTAGGAATCATCCCTGCCTGGATAACTTTCCTGTTACTCAAAGCAGCAATCTCGGACATCTTTAGCGTAGAGATTAAAGAATTCTTATTGTTCTGGTCATACATAATCCCCTGGACATCGGTTAATAAAACCAATTTCCAGGAGCCTAACTTTACGGCAATCTCTGCTGCGACCATATCAGCATTAATATTATAGAGCTGCCCGCCTTTTCCTACGCCCAGAGGAGAAACAACCGGAATAATTCTTTTTGTTAACAAGTTATTTAGCCTTCCCGAATGAATGGAAGCTATCTTTCCTACGAAACCGATGTTTCGCCCTCGGCCCTTAACCCTAATGGATTCAATTACCATACCCGTATTGCCGCTTAAAACTATTGCCTTA
>CAZEQA010000056.1:0-9678 GCA_964514265.1 uncultured Planctomycetia bacterium
GATAATTACTGCTTCAATCTCTAATTTCTTACAAATGTTTCTGTATTGCAAACATTTTCCCAAAATTGGATATCCACAAAATCTTCCTTTCTTTTTGTCATCGAAGAAGCCTACTACTTTATGATGGCCCTCTAGTTTCAAGGCTTCGCAGATGACCTTGCCCAAGCCGCCAGCGGCAAATATAGCAACCTTCATAATCTATAGTCCTTTCTTCTCTCTATAGTAGTTGATGGTTTTTCTTAAGCCCTCCCCGAGAGAAACCTCTGGCTTCCATTTGATGTATTTATGTATTTTGTTAGTATTGGGTATGCGTCTTGGGATATCTTCATAGCCCTTTCCGAATACATCCTTATGTTTTACGAACGTAATCTTTGACTCAAAACCCCCTATTCTCTTCATAGTCTTAGCGAGTTCATACATAGTATATTCTTGCTGTCTTCCGATATTAAAGACCCCATTCTCTGCCTTCTTGCAAAAGGCAAGTTTTATAACCGCATCTACGGCGTCATCGACATAGATAAATGTCCTGGTCTGTTTTCCGTCTCCGTGGACCGTAACTTCTTCCCCGTGTAAAAACTGCTTTAAGAAGACAGGAATAACCCGGCCATGGCCCAAATCATCTAATTTGGGGCCATAGACATTGAAGAACCTATAGATAACAAAGGGAATCCCTTCTTGTTTATTGAGCGCAAATAGAAAGTGCTCACAGGCTGCCTTGGAAGTTGAATAACACCATCTATAGACGCTGGTAGCTCCTAATACCCGCTCGTCCGTCTCTCGCCAGGGAACATCTCTGTTTCTTCCAAAAACCTCAGAAGTGGAAGAGAATATAATCTTTGTCTTATTTTCAGCGGCTATTTTGAAAATATTTATTGCGGCCAGCAGGTCCACTTCCATAACATTTAAGGGATTTGTTACATATTTAAGCGGGTCGGCGATTGCTGCCAGATGAAAAATTATATCTTTATCTCTCATCTGGTGTTTCATTAAAGACAAATCACACACAGAATCCTGGATAAATTCAAAATCTCTATGGCCCATCAGATGTTCTATCTTCTCGCCACTGGCCATATCAATGGCAACAACCTTATGCCCTAATTTAAGAAGCCGCTCACAAATATAAGACCCCAGAAATCCTGCTCCCCCGGTAACTAAAATATCTTTCATCTTGCGTCTCCTTTTGAGCTTTCAGCCTCGAGCTGTAAACTTTGCCTGATTATCTCAAATACCTCCTCTGTTGAGATTTCTCTAATGCACTGGCGATTATGCGGACAGGCTGGCAATTTAAACTTTCTATAACATGGACGACAATCTATATCTTTGGTAACTACAATATGTTTAGGGTCCCGTGGATATGGTCCATAAACCCTTTCATCAACCGGACCAAAGATAGAGACCGTCCTTACATTCTGGCTCACGGCTACGTGTAGGGGCCCCCCATCGTTACAGATAACAAAACTACATTTAGCCAGGCAGGCTGCAAATTGCCTCAGAGATGTCTGGCCGCAGGCATTGACTGAATTTCCGCGCATAGCACTTTGTACATGGCGGCAAATATCCTGTTCTGAATAGTCGCCAAAGACTATAATCTTCGCATTCAATTCAGCGCCTAATTTGTCGGCAAGTTTAGCATAGCTTTCCCACGGCCAATGCCGGTAGGAAAAATCCTTTCCCCAGCTTGCTCCTCCTGCAGGAATTATGCCCACAATTAAATCTTGTTCTTTCAGGCCATTTGCTTGGAAAAATCCATCAGCCCAGTTCCTATCTCTTTCGGGAACACTCATTGTTAGGTTAAAGCGTTTGGGCTTAATATCTAAAAACTTTAACAAATCCAGATAATAATCTGCTATCGCCTTATCTTCGTACCCCTTAATGTCAATTTTATGCGTTAGAAAACGTCCACGATCCCTGTAATTGTAGCCGATTCTTTGCCTTACGCCGATAAGCCAAAGAAACAGGCTATACTGATGGCCCAAAGATAAATCTACCGCTAAATCAAACCTTTTTTTCTTTATCTTTATAAGGAACAAAATAAATTTTTTAATACATTTTAATTTTGCTTCTCTCCAAAGATCTCTATATTCATCTTTCTCAAAGACAAATATTTCATCTATCTGGGGATTATTGTAAAGGACATCTTTTGTCCTGATATTGCAGATATAGCCGATGAAACTTTCTGGAAATACAACTTTCAAATTACTAATTAAAGGTGTAGAAAAAAGCACATCACCTATGCCAAAAGGATTAATTATCAGTATTCTCATTTTTTTAACTGTTTTTCTACTGCTTTTATGACTTCCTCAGGAGTAATCGAGGTTAAGCACTTAAAATTATAGGGGCAATCTCTGTCTAAACAGGGATTGCAACCAGGGTCTCGATGAAAGATTATATGTCCATTACCCCATGGACCCCAACGTATCGGGCTCACTCCCGGGATATTGCGGCCAAATACTACCGCAGTGGCAGTATTCACAGCACAAGCGATATGTACAGGACCGCTATCATTAGAGATGAGTAAAGTGCATCTCTTGAAAAATGCAGCCAACTGTTTCAAGGTTAATTTTCCGGAAAAATTGATGGGTGGATACTTAGTTAAAGAAATTAGCTTGATAACCGAACTTCTATCTTGCGCGGTGCCAATAATTACCACTTTGGCCGAAAATCTTAAAGACAACTCATCAATTAGATGAGCAAAGTTCTCTTTAGGCCAGCATTTTGCTGGATTGCTCGAGTGTGGATGGATAGCGATTATTAAATCTTGAGCTTTAATTGCGTATTTTAATAATAGACCTTCCGCAAACTGCGCATCTTCTTGCTCTACTTTTATGGATATACGTTTATCCTCTGTGCCCGCGCCAATACTGCGCACTAAATCGAGATTGTATTCTACTTCATGCTTTTGCCCTAAAAACTTTCTATCTTCTATCTTATGGGTCAAGAGAAAGCCCCATTTTCGAGCATATCCTAAACGCCGGGGAATTCCGGCAAGATATGTCAAAATATGAAACCTTTTAGTAGGGTTTAATATTACAGCTAAATCAAATCTCATTTTCCGTATTTGCAATAAAAGCCTTAATTTTGTAAATATACTTTTATTCCACTTCTCCTCCTGGAAAGGCAAAATTTGGTCTATCTCTGGACTGCCTTCGAGCAACTCTTTTACATCAGGATTAACCAGGGCAACAATAAATGAATTAAAACTCCCCTTAAGCGCACGAATTGCCGGAATATTAAGCAGCGCATCCCCCATTCTGTCTGTGCGAATTACCAATATTCTATGGATTTTATCTTTATCTATTTCTTCCATTTAGGCTCTCTAATTCGGGTTGAAAACATAAGCCAATTAAAAGCAACCCTAAAATTCCGGCCAGGCCATTTACAATTACATCTCGGGTGTCAAAGACGCGATTAGGCAATAGATACTGGATGCCTTCATCTATCAGCCCGAGACCGAAAACAGCTACTCCTGACCAAAGATATATAGATTTATTTTTAATACTATGTCTTAAGACCCTGAATAGAAAAATACTTAATATGCCGTATTCAATAAAGTGTATCCTCTCAATAGAAAGTTTTAATCTACTTAAACCAAAGGCATAAACACAAGCTAACATTGCCAACCAGATAAAACTACGTATGTCTTTTTGCTTGGAGATTAAGTAGAAAACAATAAAGCCCCCAAAAATTACTAAAATAATAGCTGCAGTATAATCAGCAAAACTGCCTACTTTCCTAACAAACCCTTCCCATAATCCAGGCATAAACGGTAAGCTAACATAAATAAAGAGAATATAAAAAAGGACAATCCCCCAATCTCTTATTTTTTTAGCTCCTTGCTTTTCAAGAAAATTGCCTTCGGCAATAATCTTAATGTACAATTTTCGCAGTGGTATCATATTTATACTTTCCTATACCATCAAATCTAAAGTTCCGCTGCAAAGCGGCATTTATTCCCAACATAAACCAGAACAAAACCGATAACGGCAAGGAATACAAATTCGTATCCACTGCGCTATGTACTAAAGTAACTATTATGCCTGCGGAAATACCAGATAAAACTGCATGATGAAATCTATCCTTTATCTTGGTTAAAGACACTATAGAATGAATGAGAAACGTCCCTATTAACCATAAAAAGCTTGCCAACCCAACAATGCCTGTTTCCGCGGCAATCTGGAGATAGCAATTATGGGCATAGGGGACAATCCCATATTTTAAATAATAATAATCTTTGCCGAATTTTGCAAAATTGCCCATAAAAGTGGTAAATCCATGGCCGAATAAAGGCTTGGCTTCTATCATCCGTATAGCTGCCTGCCAGATTGTTTTTCTGTCCAGACTGGAGGGATCCGAAAGCACAAAAATACTTTTTATGTGCCCTAAAATATTAACAGGGGTTTCTATTAGATACGGCACAATAATACCTAAGATAAGCAAAAAGGCAAGCGTAAAATAGAGTATCTTTCTATTTTCCAATATACCCAAAAAACAAACTGCCACTGCAAAGCCAAACCAGGCTCCGCGGGCAAGTGAAATAAGCAGCAAACCCAACAATAAAATTGTTTCTATTCTTAAAAAATATTTTATTCCCTTTTTGAGTTTCAAAAAGCTAAGGCTTAAAGATAAACAAAGAATTGGCCCTAAAAATCCCGCTAAATCCCCGGGCATCTGAAAACTCCCGGTTATCCTTCCCGCTTGTAAAGGCCAAGAGCGCAAAAAATCAAAGCCAAGGAAATACTGAAATATACAATCTACGCCAATCATTAGTGCCGAAACCAACATAATTAAACAGACATTTTTTAGCCTTCTTTTATCGGCAATAAACTCAGCAACAATAAAATACAAGATTATGTATTCCATCATCTTGGTGCCAAAGTTCTTCAAACTTAAAGTGAAATTGCTACTAAATATTACCGATAAAAAAGTAGCCAAAATATATGCGATTATAGGTAGATTAAGATATGTAAATACCGGAAAACTCTTAATTATAATCCGTTTTACTATCCAGGCCAAAATAATAAAGGTTGCCGATATCTCAATTATTGCCTTGGAAAACGGAAGGCAAAAGATTAATACATATAGAAATACCTCTATAATCTTATCGCATAAATCAGCAATCCTATTTTTATTTAAGTTCATCACTCCCATAAGATGCCTGTCATTCGCTTATATCTTATCCCACACTTTTGACATTCCTGAAGCAGACTTTCCAAGCTTTCTTTTTTTGCTGAAGGAATAGCAATAATAATCTCTTCCACGCCTTTGTCTCTAACCAACTGCGCAAGTTTCTCTCGCGTTCCCAGCACAGGAACCCCGTGTATTCTTCTACCTACTTTCTTAGCGTTGTCATCCAAAAAGCCTAAAGGATGATAATTTAAACCTTTGTTGTGACGAATTTCCCGTAAAATCATCTCTCCGGCATCGCCTGCCCCAAAAATCAAGATTTTCCTTTGTCCCGGCCTTAAGGAAACAAAAGATTCCCGCAAAACCCGGATTAATATTCTCGTTCCTGAAGCCAAAAATAACATTAATATCCAATCGATAACAAAAACTCCACGAGAATACTCTTGAAACCTAAAAAAGAGCGTCAAAAATAAAACTATCAGCATTGAACTTGCCGATACTGCTTTAAAGATAGCCAGCAAATCTTTTATACTGATATAGCGCCAGATACCCTGATAAAGCCCAAAATAGTAGAAACAACCAAGTCTTGCGACAATCAGCCAGGGTAAAGAATCCATCATTAAAGAAAAATTGGCACTAGATATCTTGCCTTCAAAGCGCAGTAACCAGGCTACATAATAAGAAATGCAGATAAGAACCAGGTCAATTATCACTTCGGCGATACGGCGTTTATGGAGAAATATAGTATTTAATACTGTTTTTCCTTTCTGCGATTGGTTCTTTCTTAGAGTCTTCATTTCCTTGTCTGAATAACTCTTTGTCTCACCTAAGAATACGCCAAAAAAGAAAAGAATAATAATCGCCAATGCCACCAAAATGGAAACAATGATTATATCTATCCGGGCATAAAGTAGAGCAACCAGGCCAAAGAGGATACTCAATAGGTATAAAAGTAGAACTGTCTTGCGCTCGGATAAACCCAAGAGCACCAGGCGATGTGAAGTATGGTCTTTTCCGCCTCGGGAAATCGGCTGACCTTTAAACTTGCGTATAAGTGTGACAAAGGTGGTATCAAAGATAGGCACGCCTAAGATTAAAACCGGAATAGCCAAGGTGACCACTAAATTAGAAATATGTCCGCCAGTGCCAATTACAGCAATAACGGCAATACTCATTCCCAGAAATTGGCTGCCGCAATCACCCATAAATATCTTAGCCGGATAAAAATTGTATCTTAGAAACCCGAGATTTGCGCCTGCCAAAATTGTAGAAAGCAAAGCTACAATATGCATTCCGTTTAGTAAAGAAAAGGTAAAAAGAAAGGCACAAGATATAAAAGCAATTCCACAAGATAAGCCATCCATATTATCTAAAAGATTAAAGGCATTGGTAATGCCCACAATCCAGAAAATAGTTAAAGGCAAAACTATCCATTTTATAGTTATAATTTCAAAGTTTATACCAAATGCTAAAATTATACAGGATGCAAAGATTTGACCAATTAGCTTTAGTTGGGGTTTTATGTGAAAGAGATCGTCGGCAAGCCCAATCAAAAACATAACTGAAATCCCCACCAACAATCCTACTATTGTTTTATCAATTTTAATAAAGAAAAGGATAGGAATAAGAACAGCAATAAATATACTTACTCCGCCCAAAAGTGCGGTAGCATTTTTATGCCACCTGAGCTGGTTTGGTTTGGCCACACAGCCAAATTTATAGGCAATCTTTATTATCACCGGAGTTAAAGACAAAGATAAAATTAAAGCTGCAGTAAAAGCTAAAAAATAATCCATATTTATAATCCTTTATCTCTGAAATATTCTATTATACTTTTAAGTATGCCTTCCAAATTTATCGTTGGCCTGTAGCCAATTAGATCTTGGATTTTGCTGATATCAGGCACTCGGCGCTGCATATCTTCAAAGCCCTCTTCGTAGGCTTTATCATAGGGGATATATACAATCCGGGACTTACTTTGGGCAAGCCGGATAACCTTTTCTGCTAATGCTTTAATAGTTATTTCTTCCTGGCTTCCAACGTTAAATACCTCACCCGGCGCTTTGGGATTCTGTGTCAATTTAACCAAGGCATCAACCGCATCTTGAACATGAACAAAACATCTGGATTGCTTTCCGTCTCCATATATAGTTAGAGCTTCGCCCTTTAAGGCCTGGCTAACGAAACGGGGGATAACCATGCCATAAGCACCTGTTTGCCTGGGCCCTACTGTATTAAATAGTCTCACAATGATAGTAGGAACACCTTTTTCTTTCCAATATACATAAGCCAACATCTCATCCACAGCTTTAGCCGTGGAATAACTCCATCTACTTTTTAAGGGAGAACCTAAGATTCTATCGTCACTCTCTTTTAAAGGGCCGTTTGTATTCTTGCCATAGATCTCCGAAGTAGAAGTGATAAGAATCTTTTTGTTATAGCGCTGAGCCATATCCAACACTATTTCACTTCCTTTGATATTGGTAGTTAAAGATTCCAAGGGATGTTTGACTATTAGCTCTACGCCTACCGCTGCGGCCAGATGAAATACGACCTCAGTCTTTTCGCATAGTTTGTCTACTAATTCTTTATCAAGAATATTACCCACAACCAAATTAAAGTTTTTATTTTCTTTAAGATGGGCGACGTTTTCATATTTACCCGTTGATAAATTATCTAAGGCTGTAACCTCCTCACTCAAGCTGAGTAACTTTTCGCATAAATGCGACCCAATAAAACCCGCACCACCGGTAACCAGTACTTTCATAAAAGCCCCTTTCTTCCGTCATTGCGAGCGAGATCCTTATCTTCGTCCTACACTTCGTGTAGGACTTCGATGGACGATACTGAGTGGAGCGAAGTATCTTGTTCAAGATCGTCCTAGTCCTTCACAAAGCAGAGGACGAAGCGAAGCAATCTTAAAGCATCTTATCATACAAACTCTCTACATCCTTAATCAAACGTTCCCTACTAAACCTATCCTTAACTTTATCCCTCCCGTATTTTCCCATTGTCCACATAAGCGTTGGATTATTCAATAATTTAATTAGTGCTTGAACAAAAGTTTCTATATTTTGAGAAGGAACCAAAAACCCGCCTTTGCCCTCTTCAACTACGTTGGCCACCCCGCCTACATTAGTAGCCACGCAAGGCCGGGCTGCTGCCTGGGCCTCAATTAAGGCTAGTGGTGTGCCTTCGTTTAAAGAGGTTAATGCCACTATATCTAACTCAGAATATAACTCCTCCAAATCTTTTATCCATCCAGTAAAAATCGCATCCTCGCTTATACCTAATCGTTCGGCATAACTTTCTAGCTGCTGGCGCAAAGGTCCGTCTCCCACTATTAAGAATTTTATCTTTTGCTTAAAATCCAAAGTACCTTTAAGCCTCTTGGCTGCGTCTAAAAACATCTTATGATTCTTTACTGGCACAAGACGTCCAATAATACCCACTGATTTATAGTCTTTATTCCCGGGACCATTATTTTCTATCTTTAAATACTTTTCCAGTTCTAAACCCAAAGGAATAGCAATAATTTTTTTAAGACTAGCTATCTTTAATCTAATTAACTCTTTTCTTACACTTTCGCTAACCGTTACAATCTTATTCGTAAATATAGCTAGAAACCTCTCTATCCAAATGAAAAGTACACTTTTTATTCTCCCAAAATAGCTATGCAATATATGACCGTGAAAGGTATGCACTAGTCTTACCTTTGAGCTTTGAGTTTTGAATGCTTCTGAGCTAAACTTATATAACATCCCCGTCAATCTTCCCAAGGTGCCGGCCTTAGCAGTGTGAGTATGGATAATGTCTGGTTTTTCCTTTTTAATCAAACAAAATAGCTTCCAGAAGGCAATAATGTCGTTGCGAAAATTTAGGTTGCGACTCAGTTCAGGGATAATTACAGGCCGAACACCTTTTTCTTTGGCCAAATACAGCATATCTCCCTCACTTTTTTCTGCTGTTCCAGTTACCAAAACAGATTCAAACCTGCTTTTATCCAACCCCTCGGTCAATAAAATCGTATGTATTGCCGGACCGCCTATATTCAACCTAGCAATTATCCTTAATACCTTAAGCTTTCTCATTTTATTCCGGCGTTTTTCTTAAAAATATACTACTCTCTTTAACAGCTGGCCAATCTGCCTCACAAGATAATCCAGCAGTACCTGCAAACAAAAATAACACCCGTATCAAGAAACCCCATAACTCTATTTGCTTTTGCAAGATAACAGATAAAGCCACATTGACCAAAATTGCAATAACCACGATTAAGCTTATTATCCTTACAGGAGAAAGATATAGCTCTCTTTGCGTATCTTTTGCCAGGCTAATCGTTGAACTAGTTTTTGAATAATAAATTACTTTATCCTTCCATCCTTTATAAGAATCAATCAAATATTGCACCGCGCGGCTATTGCCCAAAATCTCGGGATTCTCTTCTTTTATCTCCGTAATTCTCCCCAACAAACTATACCTAAAACAGGCCTTTATGCTTTCCAGCACGCGTTTTGTTAATCTAAATGTTTGGCTATTCAGATAGATAAAATC
>CAZEQA010000057.1:0-7414 GCA_964514265.1 uncultured Planctomycetia bacterium
TTCTTGTGGGTATATCTAATGCCGTAAATATCGACTGGGCCAATTCATTCCAGGTATGCGCACATCCTGTACCCACATTAAATATTCCTGTTTTCCGGGGATGCTCAATGAAATAATAGACTATATCCACAGCGTCCTTGACATAGATGAAGTCCCGCTTTTGCTCGCCGTCAGCATAATCTTCTCTGTAAGATTTAAACAGCCTCATTTTTCTTTCTTTGACAATCTTATCGAAGGATTTGGCAATAACACTCATCATCTCGCCCTTATGATACTCGTTAGGGCCAAAGACATTGAAAAATTTAAAACCGGATACCTTATTTTGCAGTCCGTTGCGCAATATCCAGAGATCAAAAAGTTGTTTGGAATAGCCGTAGATGTTTAGGGGGGTAAGCGTTAAGGTAACCTCGTCTTTATCGGAGAAACCCTGATCGCCTCTGCCATAAGTTGCGGCAGAAGAGGCATAAAGAAAGGGGATCTTGTGCCGAAGGGCAAATTTGGCGAGAGTCTTTGAATACTCATAATTATTCTTAATCATGTATGTGGCATCGGTGCAGGTAGTAGAGGTGCAGGCGCCCAGATGCACGATGGCGCCGGTGTCTTTGTCAATTTTGCCCTCACAAACCAATTTTAAGAAGTCGTCCTTTTCGAGGTAGTCCTTGAACTTTTTGCCGTACAGATTGCGCCACTTCAAACTATCTCCTAAATGGTCCACGACCAGGATATCGGTTATTCCCTGCTGATTCAGTTTCCACAACAGGCAGCTGCCAATAAACCCTGCCCCACCGGTAACGATTAGTTTCATTTCTACTATTCTCCCTATTATCGAGGCTTAATGAAAAAGCGCCTGACCCTTTTTTGTAAGGCCATAATAACGCAACTATACAAAGATGTCAAGGTTTAAAATTGCCAGGCCAAATTCATTAGTCCGCCGACAATAACGGCCGTAATAACCATAAGCGCTGCACTTTTAAGCATGTCTTTTAAGCCCAACTCTTTAACTAATACGGTAAATGTAGCTACACAGGGAAAATATATTGCCAGGATTGTTGAGCCAATAACCAGTTGTTTGGTGGTTAAATTTAATGGTCCAAGCATACCAATGGCTACGTCTTTTCTTAAGAATCCAACGATTAAAGCAGAGATGGCCTCTTTGGGCAGGCCCCAGATATTTTGTAAGATTGGGCTAAAAAGACCGGCCAAAAAATCAATTAAATTTAGCGCGTGTAATATATTCACGAATAAAATGCCGATAAGTACATAGGGAAGCGCCTCTTTTAAGAAGCTCTGTATGCGCATAGCTAATTTCTTAAGTACCGCAAAAGCCTGGGGCAGCCGATAGGGAGGAATCTCAATTAAAATCTCCGGGCTTCTTCCTTTGAGAAACTTATTTAAAAGCAGACCTTTGACTGTCCAAACTAAAAATAGGGTGCCAAAAACTATTCCCAGATATTGGCCCCCGCGCGCGCCCACTAAACCGACAATCATGGCAATCTGGGCCATACAGGGAACAGCAATAGCCATCAGGGTAGCGGCAATAAATTTTTCCCGACGTTCTTCAAGAAGACGAGTAGCCAATGCCCCGGGCACATTACAACCCAAACCTAAAATCATCGGAATAATTGCGTATCCGTGTAGCCCGATGTGGTGCATCAGATTATCCATCATTACGGCAAAACGGGGAAGATATCCCGAATCTTCCCAAATCCCCAGAACCAGATAAAAGCTGAAGATATAGGGCAGGACCATTCCTAAAGGGACATAGAGCCCGGTAGTTAAAAGCCCGAAAGAGATACCAAAATCGATTTCACCGTTAATCAAGTCGCCAATTAAAATATGATGGAGCAGGCCTCCGCCACCCAGAAAGGCGCTTAATCTATACACAAGAGGCAACCATACCCCTCTGAAGAAAGGCTCAAAACAACTGTTAATTAAGCCCTCTCCTAAAAAGCGGATTAGCCAAAAGGAAAGAAAGACTACCGCTATCCCGAACATTTGGCCCCAGAACGGCTTAATCGATAGGTCCTGTAGGCGCTCCAAAAAGGTGTGGTGTCTGTGCGTAAGCTTTTGCACTTCGCTGATAATCAGGCCAATCTCATCCCAGCATTTTTCCGCGCTGCAAGGGGGCTTTTTAGGGGCTTTGGCCTGCGGTATCCGCTCGATTAATTTTCTTATTCCTTCGCCGGTAAGTCCGCAGGTAGGCACAACAGGGACACCTAAAATCTCTTCTAATCTTTCAAGGTCAATGCTTATCCCCTTATGCCCGGTGTCATCCCACATATTTAAGGCCACAATTACAGGTAGGTGGCGTTGCAAAAGTTGCAAGGTCAAATAAAGATTTCTTTCGAGATTGGTAGCATCAACTATATTAATCACCAAATCGCCCTGCTCTAACATCTTCACTGCTACCTCTTCAGCGCGGCTGGTGGGCTTGAGGCTGTAGGTGCCGGGGACATCAATCACTATCGGCCTTTTGCCTCCTACCTTCATATATCCCTGCATAAATTCTACTGTGGTCCCCGGATAATTAGAAATAATTACCCTGGCGCCGGTTAGGCGAGAGAAGACCGCGCTTTTGCCCACATTGGGATTGCCCATTAAAAGGATTTTCATTGCCTCTCTACCTCTACCATCACCCTGCCGGCCATACCAAAGCCCAGGGCCACACAGGCCCCACCCACCTGGACCGTAACCGGCCCGCGCCAAAAATGGGCGCTAAGTTTGGTAATTTTCTTTCCTGACCGAATCCCTAAGTTTTGCAGGCGTTGAATAAAACCAGTCCCTCCTTCTAAGCCAACCACAGTCCCGGATTCCCCTGCCTGCATCTTAGTCAAATCAACAACCATTTTTTCTCCTGGCTTATAGCTGCTTTTGCTTAAGTTCTAAAATTTTTCTCTCTTTCCTGCTCAAACTATCCACCCCGTATTTGGATATTTTATCTAATATAACATCCGCTTGCCGGTTGAGTTCTTTCTCTGCTATTTGTTTCCTGCCGAGCTTCTTTCTCTTGCGCCAAAGACCTAGATCAAGCCACCTCCGGTAGGATATCTGCCGCTTTAACCATTCACTCCTTAAATATAGATACCCAAAAAGTCCTCCGCCCAGATGAGCAAAGTAAGCAATCCCCGCGTTCGGAGACGATAATGCCCCCAGAAGGTTGATGCCCGCTAAGACCAGCACTGCCTGCTTAATCTTCATGGGAAAGATAAAAAAGAATAGAATGGTTGTTTCCGGAAAGAGCATCGCATAGGCAACCAATATCCCAAATATCGCCCCGGAGGCCCCGATTACAGGAATAGAAGAACGAAAAGCCGTAATAAAGCTGCATAAACCTGCGCCTATTCCCGTGAAAAGGTAGTAAAATAGAAAGTCCCTCCTGCCCCAATGTCTTTCTAAGGCCGGGGCAAAAAACCATAACATCAACATATTTACCGCAAGATGCCAAAGCCCCGCATGTAAAAACATATAACTCGCCAGCTGCCAGATGCGCAGTTTAGCAAATACCAAACCCGGCACAAGGCCAAAAAGGCTGACCCAGGCAAAGTCAGGCGTAAGATGCATCAGGATAAACAAACCAACATTAATGATAATTAGTGTCTTGACTGCTCTGGTCATCATGATTGATATGGTAGCGCTAACGGGATTTGAACCCGTGTCTTCGCCGTGAGAGGGCGATGTCCTAAGCCGAGCTAGACGATAGCGCCCCGAGTGCCTTAATCCAACCCGATATTCTTGAAAGAAGTTCTACGCTAGAAACTCTTATATGGAGCGTTCCATACGGAAGTGTGTTACCCGTCTTAATTTACTGTATTTACTTTCTTTCACATAAGGTTTAACAAATTGCTTCAAGGGGATTCCGGCCAATTTAGACCAAAAATGTTCATGCTCTTTAATCTTTGATTTGCCATAGGCCTGAACTTTCAGCCTAAATTTGTCTTCGGGAACCCCACATATTTCTCTGAACCAACGCATCATTAATACTATCATGCTGGGATCGGAATTTGCAAATGCAACTGCATTCCATCCAGATGGTTTTGTTCCTTCAGCCCAATATAAAGCAACGCCAACCAGCTTCAATTCTCTTTGGCTTATACAATCTATCTCTTTAAAAGCGCAATCTCTTATTGCATTTCTTTTTGCTAATGCTGTTTTTCTTTTCAATATGTTGTATTTTATGAACTTTCTTTTGATTTTTTCATTTTTGTATTTGATTCTGGAAATCTGCTCATCAGACAACTCAATATGTCTAAGCCATGTATTTAAACTACCTTTTGAAACCTCAAGCAGGCTAAGAATTTCGCTATAGGTTTTTCCCCGTCTTCTTAGTTCAACCGCTTTGCTTTTCTCTAACACCTTCATAGACCGCTTCTCCTAATATCATTAGACGATAAGGTCGCAAAACAGGTTATAGTTTATAGAAAAAAGGTGAAAAAGTCAAACAAAATATATTGACTTAAGCTGGGTCTTTGCTGTAAACTACTAATACGATGTCTATCCGTATAGGAGTAGGAACAAGCGAAAATCTTGATGCCTTCCAGGCAGGCAAGGAAGCAGCAAGAGCTGCCTGCCAAAGGGCCCAGGAGGATTTTTTGGACCTGTTAATAGTCTTTGCCTCGGTAAAGTTTGACCAGCAAAACCTTCTTCGCGGAATAAAATCTGTCTCTCAAAATGCAACTATAATAGGTTGTTCAAGTGCGGGAGAGATAACGAACTGGGGCATTTCCAACAATGCCGTAGCCGTAATGGGATTTAAATCTAAAGGCTTGCGCTTCTCCACGGGTTTAGGCTGTGGTCTAAGTCAAGATGCTCGAGCAGCAGGACAGAAATGTGCCCGAGAAGCAATAAAAGCAAGGCTGCGCAACAGACATATTTTTATTATGATGCCTGATGGTTTAAGTGGAAATGGTGCTGATGCCATCAGGGGTGCGCAGGAAGTGTTGGGAACAAGTTTCCCAATTGTGGGAGGTTCAGCGGGTGACGATTATCTCTTTGAGAAGACTTTTCAATATTACCACGATAAAGTCCTTAACGATTCGGTAGTGGGAATTCTATTCGGGGGAAAAATCTCTATAGGTATCGGCACAAGACATGGCTGGCACGCTATCGGTAAGGCCCGTGAGGTTACCAAGGCCTCCGGTAATATTATTGAAAAGCTCGACGAAAAAGAGGCATTAAGAATCTATCAAGATTATTTTGCTGAAGAAGCAGAAAGCCTAAAGAGGTTCACCTGGGCCAAGATCGGCACAATTTACCCTCTGGGCATGTCCATAGCCGACGAAGAAGAATATCTCATTCGCTACGCCACTAAGGCCACAGCAAACGGGTCGCTTGTGTGCGCTGCGGAAGTCCCTCAAGGCTCACAGGTGCGCTTAATGATTGCCGATAAAGAGGGGGTGTTAAACGCAGCAAGAGAGGCTGCTGCCAAAGCCAAAGAAGGCATAAAAGATGCCAAGATTTTGGCCGTAATTATTTTTGATTCCATAGCACGGAAAAGAGTTTTAGGCAGAGACGCTAAGAAAGAAATCGCAGTAATTAAAAAGGTTTTGGGCGAAACTGCTCCGATAATTGGCTTTTATAGTTACGGCGAACTTGCACCCTTAAGGGCGGAAAGATACATTGGTAAATCCTATTTTCATAACGAAACAATAGTAGTTCTCTGTCTAGCTGAAGCTAAAGCCTAAAAGAGGGTAAGATGTTTAATTTAAACTTAGGGCTAGGTATAGTTTTCGCTATAGTCAGCGTTGTAATCATTGGGGCCTTTGTCTACCTGGTTATCCTTACTGAAAGGCAAAGGAAGGCCAGAGAAACCCTGCAACGCTCGTTAGAGAAACTAAAGAAGGCCTATAACGAATTAGACGAGCAGGCCAAGATTATCGTAAAAAAGGACTTAGAGCTCAACAAGACGCAGGAAGAATTAGATAAAAAGCTCAACAGCCTCTATACCTTACATAAATTAAGCAAGGCAATAAGTTCGACCTTCGATAGAGAAAAGTTATTTTCCCAGTTTGATAAATCATTTATCTCTGAGCTTGGCTTTGATAAAGGGCTGATTGTTTTAGTCAGTCCGGATAAAAAAGGATTTTCCCTCTCTGTAGCTGTAGGATATACAACTCTCGAACAAGAAAAAATCAAAAAGCATTTGAGCGAGAAAAATGTTTTAGAGAACATCGACCAATCTCTATTAGTGGATAAGAACCTTCGGCCTGAGGTGCCCGATGCAGGGAAAAATGAGCTGTTGCAAGTGTTTAAACTCTCCTCTTTCTGCATCGTACCCATTATATCTCAGGAAGCCAAATTAGGTTTAATTATGGTCGGTAATGACTTGCCCTATATGGAAGTGGACGAAGGAGATTTAGAGATGCTTTCTATATTGGCGGGGCAAATTGCCAGCGGCGTAGAGAATGCCAAGCTCTACGAAGAACTCTGGCAGTCGCATCATGAATTGGAACAAAGGGTAACTCAGAGAACAAAAGAGTTGGCCTTGGCCAATGAGAAGCTTAAAAAGATAGATAGACTAAAATCCGAATTCGTCTCTAGTGTCTCTCACGAATTAAGAACGCCGCTGACCTCTATTAAAGGCTATGCCGCAATCTTGATGGCAGGAAAGTTAGGGGTAGTGCCAGCGGCGGTTAAAGAGCGCCTGGAAAAGATTAACAAGCATTCCGACAGTCTGGTTAAACTGGTCAACGACCTTCTGGATATCTCCAGAATTGAATCTGGTAAAGTAGAAATGAAATTAGAAAAACTGAGATTAAAAGATGGGTTAGAGGAAGTTATAGATATAATGGCACCGCAAATTAAAGAGAAGAGGATTCAGCTCACTATAGATATGCCTGAAAAAATCTCTGCCTGTCGTGCAGACAAAACTCAACTGGAAAGAGTCCTCACCAACCTCTTAAGCAACGCTATCAAGTTTACTCCAGAAAAAGGAAAAATTTCTATTAAGGCCAGAGAAAATAAAGGCCTGTTGCAGATTGATATTCAGGATTCCGGCATCGGCATCGCCGAAGAAGACGCGGTAAAGGTCTTTGAGGAATTCTATCGTATAGACAATCCCATTAACCAACAGATAAAGGGAACAGGCCTGGGACTATCTTTAGTTAAACAAATCGTGGAGGCACATAAAGGAAAAATTTGGGTAAGCTCAAAACCCGGCAAAGGTGCAACATTTTCCTTTACTCTGCCCAAGGCTTAGAAAATGGCGAAGAAACGCGTATTAATCGTTGATGACGACCCCGATATTCTAGATGTGCTGCGCCTTAGCCTCCCTGCAGAGGAATATGAAGTAGTAGAGGCACAGGATGGCCAGCAGGCCCTGGCTAAGGTATATGAAAGGCCTCCGGATTTAATCATCTTAGACTATATTATGCCTAAAATGGACGGACGGGGAGTCTGCCAGAAGTTAAAAAAAGAT
>CAZEQA010000057.1:7424-9598 GCA_964514265.1 uncultured Planctomycetia bacterium
CCATATGCCCATAATTATGTTAACCGGCAAAGGTGATGTAAAAGACAAGGTTAAGGGTCTAGACGCCGGCGCCGACGATTATATGGTCAAGCCATTTGAGCCCGAAGAGCTCCTGGCCCGGATACGGATGCTTCTTAGACGCAGTCAAATAGACTTAGATGCCGCGCCCTTAACCCGACTTCCCGGGAACGTTTCTATTTTTAATGAGATTGATGCCCGAATTAAACAGGGAGAAGAATTTGCCGTTGGCTATGTGGATCTGGATAAGTTCAAAATCTTCAATGACAAATACGGCTTTACCTGGGGAGACCGCATTATCCAACAAACTGCCCGGGTAATAATCAAAGCTGTGGAAGAAAAAGGGAACTCTGATGATTTTATCGGTCATATCGGCGGAGATGATTTTGTCATAATCACCGAGCCAAAAACAATCGAGCAAATCTGCAAACAGATTATTGAGGAATTCGATAAGGTAACGCTAGAGCTTTATAGCCCCCAAGACCAAAAAAGGGGTTACATCACAGGCATCGACAGACAGGGCAAGAAAGTTAACGTAGAGCTCATTTCCATTTCTATAGGTGTGATTACCAATAAGCACCGCAGGCTTACTCATGTGGCTCAGGTCGCCGAAATCGGGGCGGAACTAAAGGAGTATGCGAAGAAGCAAAAGGGAAGTAACTATGTGAGGGATAAACGTGGTGCGCAGGGTGGGACTTGAACCCACACGGCAAAAGCCACACGCCCCTCAAACGTGCGCGTATACCAATTCCGCCACCTGCGCAATTATGATGATTCTTTATGTTTCAACCGCTCTTTTCTCAATCTTCGCCCAGGTATCCCTTAAGGATACGGTGCGATTAAAGATGAGCTTCTTGTCAGACGAATCAACGCTATCAACACAGAAATAACCCAGCCGTTCAAACTGGTAGCGCTCACCTCGTGGGGCATCTTTTAGGCTGGGCTCAACACGACAGGCTGTTAAGACCTCTAGAGATTCTGGATTAAGGTTAGATTTCCAATCAAGGCCTTCAGGTACATCAGCGGGGTTTTCTTTTACAAAGAGATGTTCATATAAACGCACTTCGGCAGAGAGCGCATGCTTAGCCGAGACCCAATGAAGCGTTGCTTTGACTTTGCGGCCATCCGGAGCATCCCCTCCCCGAGTTTTAGGATCATAAGTGCAGTAAATTTCTGTTATCTTGCCGCTTTTATCTTTTACCACCTTAGTGCAGGTAATAAAATAGGCATAACGCAAGCGTACCTCATGTCCGGGAGCTAAACGATAGAACTTCCTTGGAGGGTTTTCGCGAAAATCTTCGCGTTCTATATAAAGCACGCGTGAAAAAGGGACGCGGCGTTTGCCCATAGCAGGGTCCTCAGGGTTATTTATGCAATCGAGTTTTTCTTCTTTATCTTCGGGGTAGTTGTCAATAACAACTTTTAAAGGGCGTAATACTGCCATCACCCGCAGCGCTTTTTTATTCAGGTCTTCGCGAATACAATTCTCAAGCACGGCGATATCAATCACGCTATTAAATTTTGCCATTCCGATGCGCTCACAGAAATTTCGAATGGACGCTGGCGTATAGCCGCGTCTGCGCAATCCGGATAGTGTAGGCATACGCGGGTCATCCCAGCCTGATATATGTCCTTCCTGGACCAACTCAAGTAGCTTGCGCTTACTCAGGACCGTGTAGCTTAAATTAAGGCGGGCAAATTCAATCTGTTGGGGATGATGCACTCCCAGCTCCTCAAGAAACCAGTCATACAACGGCCGATTGTTTTCAAACTCCAGCGTACAGAGAGAATGGGTAATCCCCTCAATGGAATCTTCAAGGCAATGGGCGAAATCGTACATCGGATAAATACACCATTTATTGCCGGTACGGTAATGCGGGGCTTTACGAATACGGTATATTGTCGGATCGCGCATATTCAAATGAGCTGAGGCCATATCAATCTTGGCGCGCAGCACCCGGGAACCTTCCTCAAACTCCCCTTCTTTCATCCGTTTAAATAATCCTAAGTTTTCCTTAACTGAACGATTGCGGTATGGGCTATCCTTGCCCGGCTTGGTCAATGTCCCGCGATACTCTCTGATTTCGTCAGCACTTAAATCATCAACGTAGGCCTTTGCCTTTTTTATTAACTGGATGGCATATTGATAGAATTTG
>CAZEQA010000058.1:0-1220 GCA_964514265.1 uncultured Planctomycetia bacterium
CTCAGAATTGCGGTAAATAAGAACGACGATAGTTTTTATTTAACTCGGGCAGGGTTCATCGTAGATTATAATTTTCCTCAGTCAGAGAGGATTATAAACATCTTGCCTTTCTTTGAGTATCAACATAACATTGAGACAGGTTCCTGGTGGAGAAAAGAGGTAGGCGCAGAGATTGGCACCTCTTTCTTTAACGATTGTTTTTATTACGGCGCTTCTTTTCAACATGTCTGGCAACAGGAGGAAAACTACCCCATTGAACTTCTTGAGGAAACCACAGAATGGGAGTCGCGTTTTGTAATTAGTCCTCCCATACCATGGGGAATTTTTAAAGATAAACTGAAGCTGCGGCTTTTTGAGGAATATACCTTTGATTTCACCAGAGGGCAATTTACTTTTAGTGAGGTGGGAGTAACTTTCGACTGGCAGATTCGTAATTGGCTAAAGATGCCCATTGGTTGGAGACATGTGGACAGAGTTCATGACTTCGACTCGGACTTAATGGAGGCATCGCTCGTATTTAGCTTCTAAAAAACACCTCGCTACAGCGATGGGGCAGGACCCCCCCGAGGTTCTTCTATTTTTACTTGACAACGAGAGTGGCGGGAAGTAGAATTAAAGACCACGGGCCGGAAGAAGGAGGGAAGAATGTTGGAAAATTCTCAAGAAAGAAGGAAGTATTTCCGGCTTGATTCTCGTATCCCCATGCGTTACAGACCGATAGAGAAGGATCCTCAAGAGCTCAGAGGCAGCTTAATGAGAAATATCAGTAAAGGCGGAGTGCGGATGACAGCCTATAAATTCTTGGCCCGAAATTTGAAGTTGGCCTTAGAGATACCGCTACTATCCGGGATAAAGCCCGTGCAAGGAGTCAGCCGAGTAGCCTGGGTAAACAAGGTCTCGTTTAATGAACAGTATGATATAGGAGTAGAATTTATCAATCTTAATCAAGGAGACCTGACGCAAATAGCTACCTTTATCTCTAAAAAGGGCCCACAAAAAGCGTAATGAAAAGAAGCATTATCTTTCTTTTAATAACGTTGTTGCTATCACAAACTTATGCGCAGGTATGCCTTGCCTATTGGATTTGGACTCCCCAGAGCGGGAGATTTATTAATCCTAAATATGCGGTTAAGGAGACGCCGCAAAAACAGTTTGATTGGGCAATGGGTTTCTTTAACTCTGAGGATTACAAAAGGGCGATCAGCGAATTCGAGAGATTA
>CAZEQA010000058.1:1230-9574 GCA_964514265.1 uncultured Planctomycetia bacterium
TAAGCATTATCCCCTTTCTATCCTGGCCAGTGAAGCCCAGTATTATTTAGCCTTAAGTTATGAAAACCTGGGCCGGTATTATACGGCCTTTGAGAATTATCAACTGGTCATTGACAAATATCCCTACACAGAGAGAGTGGATGAAATAATTGAAAGGGAATATCGTATTGCAAACTATTTTTATACTGGCCAAAAAGCAAAGCTCATGGGTATAGCTATTTTGCCTGCTAAAGGTAAGGCCATTGAAATCTTCGGTACCGTCTTGGAAAATGCCCCTTATGGTAAATATGCCGATATCTCCCAATATAAATTAAGCCAGTGTTATATGGATTTAAAAGACTATATTAATGCGGCCTTAGGCTTTAAGAAGATTATTGAAAATTATCCGAAGAGTCCCCTGGTTGATGATGCGAAGTACAAAATAGCTCTCTGTGCGGCAGATTCTACCACCGGCCCAGAATATAACGCGGAAGATACAGATAAAGCGATTAAAGAATTCAAAGATTTTGTCAAAAGATATCCGGATAGCCACATGGAAAAAGAGGCCCGCTCTTTTATCGAAAAATTAGAAAATCAAAAGGCGCAAAACAATTTTAATATTGCCCAATTTTACGAAAAACAGGGGAACATAGAAAGCGCCATTATTTATTATGAGGAGATTTTGGGCAAGTATCCTGGAAGTATATTGGCCTCCAAGTCCTTGGAGAGGCTACAAGTAATTAGCAAAGAAGCCAAGAGATGAAAAAGTTTAGTTTTTTGTTGATGCTCCCACTGGTTATAGCAGGATGTGGCTATACCACGGGTTCGCTTTTGCCCGAACATATCGAGACAATTCATATTCAGCCTTTCCGAAATAAAATAGAATTGACTGATGAGCTAGCCCTTGACCAATACCGCTTTCGGACCTATCGAGCGGATTTAGAGATAGACATTACCAAAGAAGTTATTGATAAATTTATCAATGATGGACATCTCAAGGTAGTAGAGGAGGAAAATGCGGATCTAATCTTAAGCGGAGAATTAATTGATTATCTGAGGACACCGGTGCGCTACGGAGCCGATAATGAAGCCGTGGAAGAATATAGGATTAGTATAGTCTGTTCCCTTAAGCTTAAAGATATAAGCAAAGATGTAATTATGTGGCGAGAACCCCGCGTTATCGGCGACTCTACCTATAGCCTTTCGGGAAGCTACGCTACAAGCGAAGCGTCGTGTGTCTCAGCAGCTGTTTCTGATTTAGCCAGGCGGATTGTTAACCGCACCATTGAAGGATGGTAACCCTTAGCGACCAACCAGTATATCTACTCGCCGGAACAGAACAATTCTTAAAAGAAGAGACTCTCTCCGAGATTAAATCCACTTTTCTTGATAAAGAATCTTGCGATTTTAATTTTAATCTCTTTTATGCAGGTTCTGCATCGGCAGAAAAGATTTTGGAATGTGCCTGGACAACGCCTTTTCTCGGCCGCAAGAGATTGGTTTTGGTCTATCAGGTCGAGGATTTCTCTGCATCTGAGAAGCAACTCATTCTTTCCTATGTAAGAAGGCCCAGCAGGCATACCTTGCTTGTCTTAGAGACCCACCAGACAAATCTGCGGCAGGACTTCTTTAACGAAATTTGCCAATATGCCCGGGTTATTTTTTCTATGCCTCTTAAAGATAATCAGCTTTTTAGCTGGATAAAGGCACAAGTTAAGGCGAAGGGAAAGACGATTGAAGAGAAAGCTCAACAGGTCCTCGTAGACAATCTGGGCAATAACTTGAAGCTTTTGTCAAATTCTCTGGATAACCTCATTTTGTATATTGGGGAAAGCAAGACCATTCGAGCCGGCGATGTAGAAAGTCTTGTTGGCCGGGATTTAAACACGAGCGCCTTCGAACTCTTCGACGCTATTATTGTCCGCAATAAAACCAGGGCCCTGCAGATTCTGGATGCCCTAGTTAAAGAGGGGATAAACTCTGCTCAGATTTTAGGGGCCTTAGCTCACAAAATAATATCTGAAAGAAAAAGAATCGGCCCTTCTCTTTTTGAAGGGTTTTTGCAGAATCTGCAAAGGACAGATACCGACATTAAGACAGGAAGGAAAAGCCAGAACTTGGCTTTGGAACTTTTAGTAGCCCAGCTATTGAACATTAACTCTGGGCTTGATTAGACTGTTTAATCTGCGCATCAGACGGGAAATCTTTCGCGAGGCCTTGTTCTTATGAATTATTTTTTTGGTCGCCGCCTTATCTAATTTAGCGCTTAATTGGTCAAGCATCTTTTTTGCCTGCTCGGGCCTTTTCTCATCTACAAGGTTTATAAATTTCTTATTTAATGTCTTTAACTCAGTGATTATCCCCATATTCTTGAGATGCCTTTTTTTGGCCTTGCGCATTTCTTTAGCGGCTGATTTTTTTATCGGCATTTTATGTTCTCCTTTGCCTTGAGGAACTGTTCCCAATTAAATCTAAAACCAAAGCCATAAGCTTAAAGCAAAAAGCGTAGTAGGTAAGATAACACATGCGGAGGAACTTGTCAAGCCAGATGAGCGAAAATAGGTCTCTAATCAAATCTACGCGGATAGTTGCATTAGGCACCCTGGCCAGCCGAATCTTGGGTTTTGTTCGCGATATTATAATTGCCAAGTTCTTTGGCACGGGAGCTGGCGCCCAGGCCTTTGTGGTCGCCTTTAGGATTCCCAATCTTCTGCGCCGACTAGTCGGCGAAGGCGCTACCAGCGCTGCGGTGGTTCCGGTTCTTTCTCGCCTAAAGACGCTGGGCAAAGAAGACGAATTCTGGCAAGCGACTAATTGTCTGTTAAATATTCTAGTTGTATTATTAGCTGGGTTGGTCTTGTTGGGAGAATTATTTGCTCCCTATATTGTGCGCGCTATTGCCCCCGGGTTTATCAAAGACCCCACAAAACTCTACCTGACTATAAGGCTTTCCAGATTTTTGTTTCCTTATCTTCTTTTAATTGGGTTATCTGCTTATGCTATGGCAGTCTTAAATTCTCTTAAGCATTTCGCCCTGCCGGCGCTGGGGCCGTGCATGCTCAATATCAGTTTAATTGCGAGCAGCCTAATCTTTTGTCCTCGGTTAGAAGAGCCTGTGTATGGTTTAGCCATAGGGGTCTTGATTGGGGGCTTGTTGCAATTGGCAATTCAAGTTCCTTTGCTTATGAGAAAAGGATTGCTTCGCTCACTTTGTCCTTCGCTTCGCTCAAGGACTAAAGACGATTCTGAACGAAGTGAACAACCTCGTCCGTTCGCAATGACAGACTGGGTCCATCCGAAAGTAAAAGAGATGGGAAGGCTTTTCTTACCATCTACCTTGGGCATTGCAGTATATCAAATTAATGTCTTCGTAGATACCATTTTGGCTTCTTTGGCCTGGATAGTGGGGGAGGGAGCAGTAGCGGCACTTTATTATTCATATCGTATAGTTCAGTTCCCTCTGGCTTTGTTTGGCTTGGCCCTGGCTCAGGTAGCTATTCCCACTATGTCCGGCTTGGTAGCCCGCGATAATCTTGTTGAATTAAAAAAGACTGTTACCTTTTCTCTGCGTAGTGTATTTACGCTAATGATTCCGGCCACAGTAGGAATAATGGTCTTGGCCCGGCCTTTAGTCAATATATTATTTGAAAGAGGAAGTTTCACCAGCTATTCCACAAGCATTACCTCTTCGGCCCTTCTCTTTTATTGTTTAGGATTAACAGGATATGCCGGGATAAAAATATTAGCAAGTTGTTTTTACGCATTAAAGGACACTCTTACGCCGGCTAAAATAGCCGCCCTCGCTTTGTTAGTTAATATTGTCTTAAACCTTATTTTAATGTGGCCGCTAAAAGTAGCCGGGCTTGCCCTGGCTACGGCTATTTCTGCCACAGTAAATTTTATTCTGCTTTTATCTGTCTTGAGAAAAAGAATAGGCAAGATTGACGGCCTTTTACCAACCTTAGGCAGAGTTATTTTAGCTGCCACTTTAATGGGGCTGGCCTTGTGGTTTATCTCAGCTAATCTGTTCATCTCTATTTTAGCCGGCATAGCAGTATATCTGGGGGCGTTAAAGGTCTTTGCCCAAGAAGAGGCGGAGATATTTATTGGATGGATATTAAAAAGAAAATAAAAAGCTTTCCTAACTCCCCAGGCGTATATTTGATGGAGGATAAAAAAGGAGCCGTCCTTTATGTAGGCAAGGCCTCCTCATTAAGGAAGCGGGTTAGTTCGTATTATCAAAAGCCCCCCACGGATAAAACGCAGGCCTTACTTTCGCGTACGGTAGATATAGATTATATTCAGACCACATCCAGCGCCCAGGCGTTATTATTAGAAAATTCATTAATTAAAAGATACAGGCCCTACTATAATGCCGCCCTGAAGGACGATAAAAGTTATCCCTTTGTGAAAATTGCAGCCGGTGAGGACTATCCCTATCTTCTAATTACGAGAGCTAAATTGGAGAAAGGTGCCCAATATTTTGGGCCCTACACCAATGTCAGACTACTTAAAGCGGCAATCAAGGCTATCCGGTCAATATTTCCCTTTAGAAGTTGCCTGAGACTTCCCAAGAAACCATGTCTCTATTTTCAGCTCAAACTTTGTCCGGGGATGTGTGCGAAAAAAGTTGATAAGTATGGCTATCGCGAAAACTTAAGACAACTGGGGCTATTTCTTGAGGGAAGATACAAGCAGCTGCTTAAGGAATTAGAAGAAAAGATGCGGCAGGTGGCCAAAAACCAATGTTACGAAGAAGCAGCTATCTTAAGAGATAAAATCAGCTCTTTAGCTGAGATTATTGCCCAAACCAAAGAGACCAGACATCAGAATTTAATTTTAGACCTTTCCTTTAAGACCCCTCCTTTAGACCCATCCTTAAAAAGGAATAGGAAAGTCTATCCTTTAGGATTAGACCTAGAGAGGGTCTTAAAGTTGCCCAAATTACCCTATCGTATCGAGGCCTTTGATATCTCGCAAACTTGCGGTAAGGAGAAGACGGGTTCAATGGTAAGTTTTTTAGGCGGTTTACCGGACAAAAAGAACTATCGCAAATTTAGAATAAAGACAGTCCAGGGAATAGATGATTACGCGATGATTTGCGAGGTGCTACGTCGAAGATACGGTAAGAAAAAAGATAAACAAACACTACCGTTCCCGGATTTGGTAATGATCGACGGAGGCAAAGGGCATCTATCTTGCGCCCAAAAGGAACTAAAGAGCTTGGGCCTTGCGAAGCTCCCTGTTATTGCCCTGGCCAAACGCTTAGAGACTATTTATACTTCTTCCGGCACTGCCTTAACTTTGCCCGGAGATTCAAAGCTACTACATCTTTTGCAAAGAATTCGCGATGAGGCACATCGCTTTGCTTTTTTCTACCATCGTAAATTGAGGCAAAGAGACATGCGCATGTCTTTATTGGATGAAATCCCCGGCGTGGGCCTGAAGCGAAAACAAGACCTTTTGCGGCATTTTAAATCCGTCCAGGCAATAAAGGAGGCAAGCGTTGCGGATTTGCTTAGGGTAAAAGTTATTAATAGAGAGATTGCAGAAAACATTTTTAGATATGTTAGGAAAATTCGAAATCCGAAACAATATCAAATGACCAAAATCCGATATTCGGGTTTATCATGTCAAAAAGATATTCATCGTTCCAACGAAAAGTATTTAAAGTAGTTTCGCAGATTCCCTTTGGCCAGAGGCGCAGTTATAAATGGGTGGCTAAGGAGGCAGGATATCCGCGGGCGGTGAGGGCAGTGGCCTCTGCGTTAAAGAAAAATAAAGACTTATTTATTGTGCCCTGCCACAGGGTAGTTAGGTCTTCCGGCTCAATTGGCGGTTATGTTTTGGGGACAGAGCTAAAAGAGATGTTTCTGGATTTAGAGAAGAAATTGACGCAGAAGCAGTAGCTTGGTATAATACCAGCGAAACTTAATACTTGACAAATAGTTGGGGTTTATACAATATTACGTATATAGACGTTACGTATATTTACTAACCGAGCAGATGAAGTCAAAGAACTTATGTATTTTTCATGGTACATGGTATAGGAAAGTATGTAGCATATACCACTGCGAGATTCTTCACTTCTTCAGAATCATCCTAGTCCTTCGTAAGATCCTTCGCTTCGCTCAGGATCGTCCTAGCCTTTGAGTGAAGCGGAGGACGAAGCGGAGGACGAAAATTGCACATTAGGCCCTTCCTTAATAAGGAATAGGAAGGTCTGTCCTTTAGGATTAAGGTTATTGCGATCCCGAATGAAGAGTCTTTTTAAGAAGTTCCTCGGGGTCCCGAAGAACTTCTTAAGAAGAAAAGCTACATTCGGGGAGGCAATTTTCTTGAAGAATGGATAAGAAAGGAAACTTTTTAGAATTGTTCCTGTTCGAGACACGAACAAGATAATAACCGATTGAGGCCAAACCTCAAGCAAACGCAAAAGGAGGGAAACCATGCGTAAACTTTACATCTTTGGCTTAGTTGCTTTAGCTGGTCTTATAATTGGCCTGGCCTGGGCTGACCAGATGACCTTTACCACCTATTACCCTGCGCCACATGGGGTGTATAATGATATGGTGGTGATGAATACTCTGGGCATCGGGACGACGGGGCCACAATCAAGGCTCCATGTTGTAGGAGGAGATTTATATTTAGGTGGAGATAATGCAACAGGCAAAGGAAACAGACTGCTTAAGATAGCAGGTGATAGCACAAGCACAGGAATACAGCTTTATGCTGATGATTATTTTGATAATAATGTCTGGGGAACAAGAATGTGGAAAGATCATCATGGTAGTGGAATAGGCCTTCAGATAGATACCCAATATGGTGGAACATGGTATGAAAGTGTTTACATAGGTCATGGACAAATAGCAGCTGACCCTAGGTTTGGTGTATTTGGAGGTGCAACAATAGGGTCTGGCTATACTCAGGTGTACACGCCTCCAGGCAATGGATTAATTGTACAGGGCGACGTTGGCATCGGGACGGCGGCGCCTAATACCAAATTATCTGTAAGGAATGGAGAGATAAGCATTCAAGGCACATCAGGCAGCTATGGAGTATTGGGATTTAACGATACCTCTAAGAAGTTGGAATACAGCAATGATAACGGAACTACCTGGTATGAGATTGGAGCAGCAAGTTTACATAGTGCGAAAATGCGCAGAGCAAACAGTACCCAGAATATCCCGGGATATACGAATACAAAAATTAATTTTGACACAGAAGAGTATGATATAGGAGATATATCTAACACGGCGACCAATCGTTTTGTTATTTCCCAGCCCGGCAGATATCTGGTTACAGCAAGCTGGGGTTGTGGTATTGGGTCTGGTAATACCCAAGTTCAAGTTTGGATAAATGGCGCAATGGCAGGAAGACAATACATGGCTGGTCCAAGTGGCGACTGGGCCCCGGTGTTTACAAGTGCCTATAACTTAAATGCCGGCGACATAGTAGAGATGTATGTTTTTGTAATACCTTCAAAAGCTACCAGGACCGGCGCAGATGCACCGCAAATGACTGTTAGCCAATTAAACTAAGAATTGATGACTATTTCTGGGTAACAATTGGGGACGTCCCAGAAAGAGGCACCGCACACTTTTAGCAAAAGAGGCATAGATTAGAGCAGAAAGTGCGGGGTTAGATTCCAACTCAACCTCGGGCAATAAATCTCGACCTCGATATCGGCACAACCAGTCCCGCTCTCTATAGACTCAAGGTAAACGGTTAAGAAAGACAACCGATGCATTGGGTGTTTCTATCGATGAGTTAATCGGGAGAAGGCATAAATGAAAACATCATTTAAAAGTAAACGAAAGTGGTAGACGGTTGTTGCGAAAGAGAGGTCGCCCACCAAAGGCCCTATGATTTGATTGTAACCGCTTGCGAATAAGGGAGATGTGAGGGATGTCCCCATTTTATTTTAAAGAAGAGCAGTTACTCATTTAACAAAGGAGGTAAACCATGCGCAGACTTTACATCTTTGGCTTAGTTGGTTTAGCTGGTCTTATAATTGGCCTGGCCTGGGCTGACCAGATGACCTTTACCACCTATTACCCTGCGCCATTCGGGGTGTATCGGCAAATGCGGGTCGCAGGTCTTGGTAATGCGCTTCTGATAGAACCTCTTACTATGGCCAACGGAGACGTAACAAGAATAAGATTCCAAGACCCAGATGGCGGTACAGGACCTATGGACATCGAATATCTTGATGATGGCACCCCAGCTCTTGCAATCACAGGAGGCAACCTCGGCATCGGGACGGCGAATCCACAGAAGACGTTGCATATAGCCGGTGGCGGCGGTCCACCCGGACTGGCAGTGGGTCCGTTTACCAGGGCTGGTCAATGCATAGGTCGTATTG
>CAZEQA010000059.1:0-4233 GCA_964514265.1 uncultured Planctomycetia bacterium
CTCGATAAACTTATCTATCCCGCTGATTTTCTCAGGTATATCGGTAACCAGGGCTTCGGTCATTAAAAGAAGCGCGGCTACTCCGGCAGAATTCTGTAGTGCCGTTCTGGTAACCTTAGTTGGATCCATTACTCCTGCCTGAATCATATCTACAAATTTATCTTGAGTTAGATCATAGCCAACGTTGTCCTTTTCTCCTTTTACTCTGTTAACCAGTACCGAACCCTCAAGGCCTGCATTCTCTACTATCTGTCTTATCGGTTCTTCCAGAGCGCGCTTAACAATATCCCGGCCAATAGCTTCATCGCCCGTAAGATCTAATTTTTTCAAAATAGGAATGCAACGTAAGAGGGCTACTCCTCCCCCCGGTACAATGCCCTCTTCCACTGCTGCTCTTGTAGCATGTAGGGCATCTTCCACACGGGCCTTCTTTTCCTTCATCTCCGTTTCTGTAGCTGCGCCTACATTAATTACTGCCACTCCACCTGCTAACTTCGCCAAGCGCTCTTGTAATTTTTCCCGATCATAATCGGAATCTGTATCTTCAATTTGTCTTTTAATCTGAGCAATGCGTCCATTGATTGCCTCAGGCTTGCCTGCGCCTTCGACTATGGTAGTATTTTCTTTATCTACAGTAACTCGCTTTGCTTCACCGAGATCGTCAATAGTGATATTTTCTAACTTTATCCCCAACTCTTCCGTAATCGCCTTCCCTCCTGTAAGTACGGCGATATCTTCAAGCATAGCCTTGCGTCGGTCGCCGTAACCAGGGGCCTTGACAGCGCAGCAAGCAAGCGTGCCACGAATCTTATTTACCACCAAGGTAGCCAGGGCTTCCCCTTCTATATCTTCAGCAACTATCAACAGGGGCTTGCCTGTTCTGGCTATCTTTTCCAAAAGCGGTAACAAATCCTTCATCACCGAAATCTTCTTCTCATAGATTAAAATAGATGGATTATCCAGAACCGCTTCCATTCTTTCCGCATCAGTAACTAAATAAGGCGAAAGATACCCCTGGTCAAACTGCATCCCCTCTACTACATCTAAGGTAGTGGCCATGGATTTTGCTTCTTCGACTGTAATCACTCCATCTTTACCAACTTTTTCCATTGCCTCGGCAATTAAATCCCCGATAGCAGTATCACAGTTGGCGGCAATAGAGGCAACCTGGGCAATCTCCTGTTTTTCTTTAACTGGTTTAGAAATTTCATTTAACCGCTTAATTACTTCCTCAACAGCTTTATCCACGCCTCGCTTTATTGCCGTAGGATTAGCTCCCGCGGTTACATTTTTGAGCCCTTCTCTGTAAATCGCCTGAGCCAAGACAGTCGCTGTGGTAGTACCATCTCCGGCACTGTCTGAGGTCTTCGAGGCCACTTCCTTAACCATCTCTGCGCCCATATTTTCATAGGGGTCTTCCAGTTCTATTTCTTTAGCCACGGTTACCCCATCTTTTGTAATTGTGGGGGCGCCGAACTTTTTATCTAAGACCACATTCCTTCCTATAGGACCAAGAGTAACCTTCACTGCCTCTGCAAGTTTATCTATCCCAGCTTGAATTGTCCGCCGGGCATCTTCGCCATATTTTAACTGCTTTGCCACCTAAAACCTCCTTATTTTACAATCGCTAAAATATCTTCTTCTTTGACAATTAAATATTCTTCGCCCTCTTTAGTAGTTACTTCGGTTCCGCTATATTTGGCAAAGAGGACTTTGTTGCCTACTTTAATTTCTAAAGGTCTTAGCGTGCCGTTTTCCGAAGTCTTACCCTTACCCACAGCTACTATTTCGCCTTCTTGAGGCTTCTCCTTGGCCGTATCAGGTAAGACTATGCCACCTTTAGTCTTAGATTCTGCTTCTAATACTTTAAGCATAACGCGGTCTCCTAAAGGTTGAATTCCTGTCATTTAGTTACCTCCTTTTGTTGGTTTTAGCACTCTCATCTTAAGAGTGCTAATTGTACCCAATCATTCACCAAAAATCAAGCTCTGTTTTGGCCTATTAAGAACCATTTCGGACAATAATAGGCAACTATTGGCTAAATTTAGCCTATTTTTATTCTTTTTTGCCTATTTTTGCCTATTATCTCTTTCTCGTAAATTACTCTAAGTCCTTCTAAGGTCAGATTCTTATCGATTTTATTAATCGAACGACAATAAAGAAAGACCAAAGGTGCCTTTCCGCCTGTGGCCACGACCTGGTGAACCTTGAGCCTTAATTCCTTTTTCAACCCTCGCAGGATCCCTTCTACCAGAAAACTATATCCATAGACTATACCGCTTCTGATACTGGCAACTGTCTCTCGACCCAAAAGCGCTCTGGGCCTGCTTAAAACTACTTCGGGAAGCAAATCGGCGCATCCGGTTAAGGCCTTTAACGAAAGTTCAAGTCCGGGGACAATAATCCCTCCTAGATAGCTTCCTGCGGCCGTTATCACATCAAAGGTCAAGGCAGTGCCAAAATCCACTACAATTATTGGACTACCATACTTGTTAACTGCCCCCACAGCATTGGCTAGCCTATCTTGCCCAACCTGTTCTGGCTTTTTATAGAGATTCTTAATCGGGGCGATGATATCTTTACCTAAGATTAAAGGCCTTTTCTTAAAAAGGGAAAATAGTGCTTTTTTAAATACAGGAGTCAACTTAGGCACTACGCTACAAACCAATATCGCCTCTATCGCAACGGTTCTAATTTTTGCCGGCCCAAAAAGCTTTTTTAAGATTTCCTCATATTGATGAGTGAGTCCGCCTTTATCGGTAAGCAACCTCCAGCTAGAGAAAATCTTCTTTCCCTTAAATAAAGCAATCTTGATATTGGTATTGCCGATATCTACTGCTAAAAGCATAAGTCTTCTAGCCCCTGCCTGTTAATCTTGAGCCGATCTTTACAGCTAACTTAATCGCGGCAATCATTGAGCCAGGATTGGCCTTGTTCTTTCCTGCTATATCGTAGGCGGTTCCGTGGTCAGGAGAGGTGCGCACAAAAGGAAGCCCTAAGGTAAGATTTACTCCTTGATGCAAAGCTAGCATCTTTAAAGGAATTAAACCCTGGTCGTGATACATGGCTATACACGCATCAAATTTGCCCTGAAGGGCAAAATAAAAAAGTGTATCTGCCGGCAATGGCCCAATTATGTTGGCAAAATGTTTAGCCCTGGCAATTGCCGGTTGAATAATCCTTGGCTCCTCCTTGCCGATGATTCCTCCATCTCCGCAATGAGGATTTAAACCGCAGACACCTATCCGCGGATGAGGGATTGCAAAGTATCTCTGCAGGGCATCTGCAGCCAAACGGATAGCCTGGTATATCTGTCTTTTAGTTAAGGTCTTGGCTACATCTTTTAGGGCAATATGTCTGGTTGCTAACACCACTCTTAAGCGGCTTCCTCCCAATAACATCATCGCAACATCTTTGGTGTTTGTGGCATCAGCTAAATATTCTGTATGTCCTCTAAAGAAGCGTCCGGGTAACAGGGCCTGGTTGAGAGTATGTTTATTGACCGGGGCAGTAACAAGAACATCTATCTTTCTGGATTTGATTAGTTGTAGGGCTTCTTTGATACACTCCAAAGCCACCTTTCCATAAGCAGGGATTGCCCGGCCAAATACTAATTTAGGTATAGCTCCTGTATCCAATAAAGTAATCCCCTTTTTCAAGCTTATTTTAGATAGACGCGCGGTCTTTTCGAATACCTGCGAGTTACCAATGATGAGGAAATTTGCTAAGCGCTGAATCTCCCCATCTCTAAGCGCCTTAAGCACTACCTCCGGCCCAATGCCTGCTGGGTCGCCCATTGTAATACCTACAGTTAATCTAGCCTTATTCACTTTTTTTCTCTCTAGTATCTACTTTAATAGAGATATAGGCATTTTGTCTAAGTTCATCCATCCACTCTTTAAAGGCCTGGGTAAATTTTTCTCCATATAATATATTTTCAATTGAATCTTGGACTTCAGAAAAGGAAAGTTGCTTTTGGGGCCTTTTTTCTTCTACCTTAAAGATGCGGTAACCGGATGGGGTCTTTATTACATCAGTAAACTCTCCGGGCAGTAAACTAAAGATTGCCTCATCTATCTCCTTAATCAATTGCCCTTTTTCGATAAAACCCATGTCTCCTCCGTCTTCCGCACTTGCGCCTTGAGAATAGCTTTTAGCTAATTCTTCAAAGTCATCGCCTCTTCTTAATCGCTCAAGGACCATTTTAGCCGTTTCTAAGGTCTCTTCTTCATT
>CAZEQA010000059.1:4243-9429 GCA_964514265.1 uncultured Planctomycetia bacterium
GGGTTGCAGAAATTCTTCTTGATGTGATTCAAAAAAGAGTCTTATTTCTTTTGGGTCAATCTTGATTTCGAACCTTACAAAATAATCAACCGCTTTTTTCATAATCTCCTGGTTGTGAAATCTATCCCGTAGGTCTTTTAGCGTAAGGTCCTGTGCCTCTAAAGCCTGCTCGAAATCCTCTTCGCTAGGAAAGCTTTCCTTAATCTGTTCTATATGCGCTTCTATTTTATCTTGCTCAATCTCAATATCAAATTTTTTGGCTTCGGAAAGAATAAGTTTTTCTTCCACCATTTGCTCAATAATATTCTTCTCCACCTGTTTAAGTCTTTGAACAAGCTCCCCGGGGTCTGAATAAATACTCCTGTATTCAGCTGCAATGGCGGCTAAGACCCTGTCTACATCAGTTTGTGTAATTATTTCGTCGTTTACAATAGCAGCGATTCTGTCGATTGTCTGGGCACCCGAAGCTCGGGTAAAGAACAAAATTGAAACCAGAACGAACAGAACTATAATCCCTATCTGCCTGCCGGCAGGCAGATAGTCATTTTTCCGAAATCTCATTTACCGTTTCTCTCAATAATCGACAGTAAAGGTCAAAGCCTACTGCCGAAATCCAACCGTGTTGCTCTGAACCCAAAAGATTACCTGCACCACGAATTTGTAAATCTTCCATGGCAATTTTAAATCCCGAGCCAAGGAAAGCATGCTTCTCAATCGCCCTAAGCCGCCTTAAAGCGGTCTCTGTCCCAGCAAAGCCCTGAGGCACTAAAAACAAGGCATAGGCCTTATATTTAAATCGGCCGACTCTGCCTCTTAGTTGATAGAGGTCGGCCAAGCCAAAGGCGTCTGCTCGATTGACGATGAGTGTGTTGGCGTTAGGTATATCGATTCCTGACTCAACAATTGTAGTGGCCGCTAAAACATCGATATGCCCTTGAATAAAACTTAACATAATCTCCTCAAGTGCTTTTTCGGGCATCTGACCGTGGGCACAAAAAACACGGGCTTCCGGGACAATCTTTTCCACTTTCTTTTTAATTCTTTCTATATCTTTGACTCGGTTATGGATAAAATAACACTGCCCCCCTCTTTGTATTTCTCTAAGAATATATTCTTTAATTAAATTCTCATCATATTCGGCGACTTTGGTTTCAATAGGAACTCTTCCTAGAGGTGGAGTATTTATTATTGACATATCTCGCGCGCCCATCAAAGACATATATAACGTCCGCGGAATAGGAGTGGCAGTCAAGGTCAATACATCTACCAAAAGTCTCAGTTCCTTTAATCCTTCTTTATGTTTTACGCCGAAACGCTGTTCTTCATCGATAATAACCAATCCTAAGTCCTTAAATTTTATATCCGGAGAAACAAGCCTATGCGTGCCGATAACTATGTCCACCACACCTTCCTCTATGCCCGAAATAATCTTGGCCTGCTCTTGAGCGTTTTTAAACCTGCTAAGCATCTGCACATTTATGGGAAAATCTTTTAACCTCTGCGTAAAGGTATAATAGTGCTGTTCGGCCAGAATTGTAGTGGGCACCAGCATCGCTACTTGTTTGTTATCCATCACGGCTTTAAAGGCAGCGCGCAGCGCCACTTCGGTCTTGCCATATCCTACATCGCCGCAGACTAACCTATCCATGGGTCGCAGAGACTCCATATCCTCCTTTATCTCCTGAGTAGATTTAATCTGGTCGGGTGTCTCTTGATAGATAAAAGATTTCTCTAATTGTCTCTGCCAATCGTTATCGGAACAAAAACGATGTCCCCCTAAAGCAGAGCGGGCAGCTTGAATCCTTAGCAATTCACTAGCCAGGGAAAAGATTCCCTTCTTTGTTCTAAATTTTATTTTCTGCCAGCTCTTTGTGCCCAATTTAGAAAGCCGGGGCTTGAGCCCCTCAAATCCGATATACTTGTTCACCAGGTGTAAATCTTTTATGGGCACATAAAGCCTATCCCCGTCGGCATATTCGATGACCATGTGCTCAAGGTATCTCTTTTCGTTCTTCAACTTCTTTATCCCTAAGTATTTGCCAATCCCATGATTAATATGGACCACAAAGTCTTTAATCTCTATATCTACAAAATTGTCAATAGGCAGTTCATCCCCGTAGCCGGTATAGGTCTTTTTTATTCTGCCTCCTTGAAAAACATATCGGGGTAAAATAATCACCAACGTATGACTGCTTAAGGTTCTGCCGGAAATTACATCGAAACTACGAATAGAATTTATTTGGTTTGTGATAAGTTCAATGCGGAGGGGGTTCTCAAAGGTTACAGGGAAGACATCAATTATCCCGCCCCTTCGACTAAAGTCACCTTCTTGATTTACTTCAGCACAAGATTGATAATTATACTTTACTAAAGTCTGAACTAAATCTTTAACTTCTATATTTTGATTACAATATATCTTTAGGGACGCAAACATTTAAAAAGGGGCCATAAAAAGGGGCCAGGCGCTTTTTTAAAGGCGCTTTTTTGAAGACCTCACATCTTCGCTGGCGCTGATATAGCCAACAGGCGCAAACCATTATTTAAGACAATTCTCACCGCATTTACTAAAACCAATCTTACGCAGGTCAACTCCCGATCCTTTGTAACTACTCTATATTTTTCATAGTAATGGTGGAAGTCTTTTGCTAACTCCTGTAAAAAAGTAGTAACCCTATGCGGCTCAAGAGCTTGAGTGCAAGATTCTATGACAGCTGGAAACTTTCTTAATGTCTGAATAAGATTTAACTCCTCAGGCTTATCTAACAAAGATAAGTCTATATTGTGCATTGAGGCAGTGGTCTTGGCAAATTTTAGAACATTTAAGATACGGGCATGGGCATATTGAATATAATAGACCGGGTTTTCTAAAGATTGTTTTTTGGCCAATTCTAAATCAAAATGTAAATGCGAATCCCTTTTGCGCATCAAAAAGAAAAACCGGGCCGCATCCTTACCAACGGCCCGGATAATCTCAGCGAGGCTGATATATTGGCCTTCCCTTGTAGACATCGGGATGATTTTATCTGCTTTGGCCAAGCTTACAAGTTGAACAATTAAAACCGTTACACTCCGGGTATCGTATCCTAAAGCGCCAACCGCTGCCTTAAGGCGTGGGATATAGCCATGATGGTCTGGACCCCAGATATTTATCAATTTAGAGAAACCTCGTTTAAATTTAGCCTGATGATAAGCGATATCGGGCGCTATATAAGTTAAGTTTGAATCGCTTTTTATTACCACCCTGTCTTTATCGTCTCCAAATTTAGTAGTAGCTAACCACTGGGCACCTTCTTTTTGATAGATAAATCCTCTCTTTCTTAGAAGCTCCAGGGCCTTGGTAATTTTACCCGTTTTGTTTAACTTCTTTTGGCTAAACCAAAAGTCATAATTTACCCCAAAATCCATTAAGTCCTTCTTAATCTTCTTTAAGATTCGGCCAGAGGCAAAATGGGAAAAGAGTCCCACGTCTTTTTCGCCTCTCTTTTTGAGTCTGCGACCATATTTTTGCTTTAATTCATCGGCTAAATCATCGATATATTTTCCTCTGTACCCTGAAGGAGGAAATTCAACCGATATCCCCAGAAGTCCCAAGTATTTGGCTCGCAAAGACTCTCCCAAAATGTCTATCTGCACCCCTTCATCATTCAAGTAATATTCTCTGGTCACTTTATATCCTGAAAAGTCCAAAAGATTTGCCAGGGTATCCCCAAAAGCTGCCTGCCGCCCGTGCGCGACATTCAGAGGCCCTGTAGGATTGGCGCTAACAAACTCGATATGCACCTTTTGGCCTTTACCGAGTTTGAGTCGGGCAAAATTATATTTCTTTTTGTTTATCTCTAACAAAATCTCATACAGACAGGCCTTGCTTAAGAAAAAATTTATAAAACCTGCTCCTTTAACTTCTATTTTGGCGATCTTTTTCTGAAAGATTTCTGAACGTTTTAGCTCTTGGTGCAATGCCTTTTGAACTTCATCAGCGACTTCTAAAGATGGTCTGGCTGTCTTTTGTCCCAGGATAAGGGCGATATTAGAAGAGAGGTCTCCAAATGCCCTATTTTTAGGAACATCCATGCTTATGCAAGGCATCTCTTTTAAATCGCACTTGAGGCTTTCGCTTCTTTCTATTATCTTTTTGAAAAGTTTTACTATTTCTTTTTTAATATCCATATTTTGGTATATATCTTTGGATCTTTTCAGGAATTTCTTAAAAAGGCATTAACTACTATGGGATCAAATTGCGTCCCCGCACACCTCTTTAATTCCTTGCAGGCTTTCTCGTTAGAAAGTGCTTTTCGATAGGGGCGATGGGAAACCATAGCTTCGTAGGCATCAGCCACTGCCAAAATCCGCGAGCCGATGGGAATCTCTTCGGATTTCATATTTTTATCAGGATATCCCCCGCCTGCATACTGGGCGTGATGGTGTAAGATTATGGGAACTAAATTACTTAAGGCTTCTATATTACCGATTATTCTCGCACCTACTTGGGGGTGTCTGTAGATACACTTCCACTCAGCCTTAGTTAAGGAATCCCGTTTTCTTAAGGTATTAATATCGATGCTCACTTTGCCTAAGTCGTGAAGGTAACTTGCGTATTGTAAAGCGTCTTTTTGTAACTCAGAAAGCCGCAGTTGCCCAGCAATCTTTAAAGCAATTTCAGCTACCTTTTCGGAATGGCCTGCGGTATAGCTGTCTTTAGCGTCTAAGGCATTAGCGAGAAACTTTATGGCGCCCATATAATTGGCTTTCGCCTTTTCATATAACCGAGCATTAGATATAGCTATAGAGGCAAAAGAGGCAAATATAGAAAGGAGTTTCATCTCCTCTTTGTGAAAATAGTTAGGGTTTTCGCTATAGACGCTTAAGACCCCAAAGGCTTTATCTTTTTCCACTAATGGAACGGAAAGTAAAGAACGAAGCCTTTCTTTGCGGGCAATAAAACTGTGCTGATAACGAAGGTCCTTAAACAAATCTTTGATAATATAATGGCGATTTTCTTTTAATACTCTGCCCGCAATGCTCTCTCCTGTTTTTATGTTACCTTTGCGCAAATGGGAGCGTCTATTTAGTCCATAGTAGGCGTGCAAGATTAACTCTTTCTTATTTGCATGCAGAAGCCTTAAAGAACATCCTTTAGCTTGCATAATCTGGCAGGCCTTCTTGGTAATCAGATATAATACCTGGGG
>CAZEQA010000060.1:0-9150 GCA_964514265.1 uncultured Planctomycetia bacterium
GTCGGCTCTATTTTAAAGTTTGCCGGATTTTTGAAAGTCTTTGACACATTAAAAGAGAAAGACCAGAAGATCCTGCCTCCCCTTAATAAAGGTGAAGAGCTTAATCTGCTGAGTCTAAATTCCAGCCAACATTTTACTCAACCCCCGCCAAGATTTTCTGATGCCAGCCTGGTCAAGACTCTTGAAGAAAGAGGTATCGGTCGTCCAAGTACCTATGCCCCCACAATTGGAACAATAGTCTTCCGTGATTATGTGCGCAGAAAGAAAGGGTATCTTTTTCCTACAGAATTAGGTTTTACTGTAAACGATATGCTAATTAAGTATTTTTCTAAGATTCTAGATGTTAAATTTACTGCTACCCTGGAAGAGGAATTAGATGGAATCGAAGAGGGAAAACTTAAGTGGGTCGAGGTAGTAAGATTATTCTACGGACCCTTTGTTCGGGTGTTAACTGTTGCCCAGAGAAAGATTAAAAAAGAGGTTGTTCCCACTAAAGAGATTTGCGAGCTTTGTAGCCGGCCGATGGTATTGAAGTGGGGAAGACATGGTCGATTCTTGAGTTGTTCCGGATTTCCCGAATGTAAAAATGCTCGCAGTATAACTACTGAAGTAAAATGCCCTCAACAGGAATGTGAGGGCTGGCTGGTTGAGCGGCGCACAAAGAGAGGAAGACTCTTTTACGGTTGTTCAAATTACCCTAAATGTAAATACACGGCTAATAAATTACCAGAAAGCACAGATGAACAAGAATAGTTAAATACTGAATGCTCGATGCTAGATTCTCGATTCTCGTTTCTTGAAATATCGAGCATCGAGTATCGAACATCAAGGATCAAAGAAGCTATTATCTGCGATAAGAAGATGGACAGATATATTAACAAATTCTTGACCTATTTAGAAATAGAGAAGAATGCATCTTCCCATACTTTACTCAATTATCGTATTGATTTGAAGCAATTACGTAATTTTTTACAAGATAAGGATACCTTAAAGATAGACCGTTTGGATATCCGCAAATACTTAGTTTTCCTTAAAAGCAAGAATTTAAAGAAACAAACTGTGGGTAGGAAGCTATCTACCTTTCGCTCCTTTTTCAAGTTTTTATTGCGCGAGGGATACCTTGAGCTTAGTCCCCTTGCGGGGATTTCTTCTCCGAAGAAAGAAAAGAGATTACCCATATTTTTAGATGTGGATAAGGTTACAAAGCTTGTGGAATCCCCCGACAAAATGAGTCTTTTAGGCTTAAGAGACCGGGCAATACTGGAAACACTATATAGCACAGGAATACGTGTCAGTGAATTAGTCGGCTTAAATATTGGCCGGGTTGATTTCATCGCAGGTATCGTTAAGGTCTACGGCAAAGGTAAGAAGGAACGGCTTGCTCCCATCGGGGATAGGGCGTTAAGAGCAATAAGAGATTATCTTGCTAAGCAGTCAAGCGGAAAAAAAGATACACGGGCTTTATTTTTAAATAAAAATTATAAAAGGCTAACTGACCGGGGCATTCAGAACTTGGTCAATAAATACATTCAGAGAGCTTCCCTCAAGGAGAAGATATCTCCTCATACCCTTCGGCATTCCTTTGCCACGCATTTATTAGATAAAGGCGCAGATTTAAGAAGTGTGCAAGAGTTATTGGGACACGCAAGCCTATCAACAACGCAGATTTATACGCATATAACTACAGAACACTTAAGGTCTGTGTATAATAAAGCTCATCCTCGAGCTTGATATTCAGAAGGCAGAAGAGATTTTTGATCCTAGATGTCCGATACTCGATGCTCGAGTTGAATATTAAAAAACGAGAATCGAGAATCTAAAATCGAGTATCCCAAAGTCATATGTTTATACTCTACGATATATTCTATACCCTTTTTGTGATATGCTATTTGCCGATTTTTTTAATCAAAGGGAAATGCCATCAGGGATTTTTGATGCGCTTAGGGATTTTTCCGCAGAGCGCAATTAATAAAATAAAAGGTCGCAAGGTTATCTGGCTACATACGGTAAGCGTAGGAGAGGCACAAGCGGCAGATAATCTGGTTAAAAATTTAAAGCGAGAATACCCTGACTTTTCCCTGGTTATTTCTACTGTGACCAAAACGGGAAACAAAATCGCCCGAAAGCTAATTGGCAGACAAGATTTAGTTATCTATTTTCCCTTGGATATAAGTTTTATCGTCAAGAAAGTTATCAGTGCCGTAAACCCAAAATTATTTATTATTGCCGAAACTGAAATCTGGCCTAATCTTATAATTAATTTGGCAAAAAAAGGAGTACCTATTGCTTTAGTCAATGGAAGAGTGTCTAGCAATTCATTCAGGGGATATAAGATTATCCGCCCGTTTTTAAGCAGGGTCTTGGGTAAGTTTACTCTTTTTTGTATGCAGACAAAAGAAGATGCACAGCGGATTGCGGAGTTAGGAGCAGCTAGAGCTAAAGTTAAAGTGACGGGAAATATGAAATTTGATCTACAGCTATCAGCTACGGGCTTTCAGCTTTCAGATTTAGGATTGATTGAAGAAGAGAAGCTTTTCATTGCGGGAAGTACACATCGGGGAGAAGAAGAGATAGTTTTACAGGCATATAAAGAATTAATCAAGAATTATCCTAATTTAAGATTGCTAATCGCCCCCCGGCATATTGAAAGAGTGAGGGAAATAGAGGGCTTGATTAGTAGATTCGGTTTTAAGTTACAAAAGGTCTCACAACTTAATTTAGACGAGCGGCGAGCGGCGAACGGCGAACGGCGAATCTTAGTTTTAGACACCATTGGTCAACTGAAGAACATCTATGCCCTGGCTGAGGTCGTTTTTATTGGGGGAAGTCTTATCCGCCATGGTGGACAGAACCCCATTGAGGCAGCGGAATTCTCTAAACCTATACTTTTTGGTCCTTATATGTTTAACTTTTCCGACATAGCTAGAGCTTTCCTTAGCAAAGGTGCGGCAATAGTGGTCAAGGATGCCCGGCAATTGAAGGATACATCTAACAGACTTCTAAAGGAGTGCTTATTAAGAAAAGAATTAGGCCAAAGAGCAAAAGACTTGGTTGAAGAAAATAGAGGCGCCAGTTTTAGAAATATGGAATTAATTAGAAAATTGATATAAATAGGAGGGTGGGTAAATGAAAGTTTGCGATTGCATGACCAAAGAGGTTGTTACCGTAAAGCGGTCAACCAACTTAAGTCAGTTAATCAAGGCTTTTCAAAAATATAACTTCCATACTCTTCCCGTTGTTGAAAAAGATAATCGCTTGGTAGGGGTGGTTAATTTTGAGGATATTTTAAAGGTCTTTCAGCCTTATAGCGTGGAATTGTCTACAATGTTAAAGACTATTCCTTTTCTGGAGATGGAATCTAAGGAAGAGGATTTTTTATCGTCTGATATCTCCAGTGAAATGGGAATCTTGGTAGTTGTGGATGATATTATGAATATACATTTTGTAACTGTTGAGCCGAAGATAGATATCAATAACGCCCGCTCGCTGATGAAATTACATAATATACCCCGAGCTCCCGTTGTCGAAGAGGGAAAGCTTATAGGCATCATTAGCCTGTTTGATATTATCCTGGCAGTCTTTCGCGAAAAGGGAGTGATTAAATGACTATTTTGAGTTTGGGATTTGTCCTTTTAGCCGGTCTTTTAGCAGGTAAACTTATTCACCGAGTCAAGATCCCTATGGTTACCGCTTATCTTCTCCTCGGTATTATTATCGGTCCGGGTGCTTTAAATCTGGTCAGTAAAGGTATTTTGCATTCATCCGGCCTTATTTCTAATATAGTTTTAGGATTGATTGCTTTCAGTATCGGCCAAAATTTTGCCCTAGAGAGATTTCGCAAAATCGGCAGGCCCGTTATCTGGATATCTATTTTGGCAGCTATTACGCCTTGGTTTTTAATTTCCGTTGCTTTTTTAATTTTATTGAAACAGCCATTTTATATAGCCTTACTTTTTGGAGCGATATCTTCGGCTACAGCTCCGGCGGCCACAATGATGGTGGTCAGAGAATATAAGGCTAAGGGTTTCTTTACCGATACTCTCTTGGGAGTTGTGGCAATTGATGATGCCTGGTGCTTGATTATTTTTGCTCTTTCTTTTGCTATAGCCAAGGCCTTCGCCGCACATACGATTTCCAATCTTTTTCTCTTTAAAGCAATATTTAATTCTTTATTGGAAATTATCGGTGCCTTTATTCTGGGAGGGATTTTAGCCCTGGTTTTATCTTATTTATCCCGCTTTGTGACTACTCCCGCAGATTTGCTGATTTATACTTTAGGCTTTATCTTTCTTAATACCGGCCTTGCCATTTACTTTAATTTTTCTGTGCTGTTAGCCAATATGTTTATGGCTGCAGTTTTAGTTAATACCCGCAAGGCAAGCTTTAAATTCTTTGAGGCCCTAAGGACCATAGATTCTCCTTTATATCTTTTATTTTTTGTGCTGGCAGGCGCAAATCTGGAGATTGCCCTGCTTAAGGCCTTAGGGCTTTTAGGCCTTGGGTATCTTGTCTTTCGTTCTGTAGGAAAAATAGGCGGGGCATATTTAGGCGGGTTGATGGCGCACGTTCCGACAAGAATGAGAAGATATTTGGGGTTGGCATTGTTGCCGCAGGCCGGGGTGGCTTTGGGCGTGGCCTTGGTTGTCAAGGCAGAGTTCCCTGAATTGGGAGGCATGATTTTTAGTGCTATAGTAGCGACTACAGTAATCTACGAAATTGTAGGCCCAATTTGCACCAGAATTAGCTTGAAAAAGGCCGGCGAAATCTAAATGGTTGCTTAAACCTATGCCTTATGGGCAGGTTCCATCCCAATTATTAGCAACAGTCAAGGAACCTGACCAAAGAAGCAGCGAACCCATAGCCATAAGCTTAATCCCAAAGGATAGACTTTCGTAATTCCTTTTAACGAAAGGTCTAAAGCCAAAAAGGAATGAAGGAAAAGCTCAAGGCGTATTATATTGATTTAGTGGAGGATAAAAGAAAAGGGGCGTTAGCAGCGCTTTTTTCTTTTTTATTGCTTTTACTTTCTTTTGTCTATGGATTCTTCGTCAAGCTCTTTTTGTCTTGTTATCGAATAAAACTATTTAAATCCACAAAATTGGATTGCCGCCTTATTAGTGTAGGCAATATTACCTGGGGAGGGACGGGTAAGACGCCTCTGGTAGAAACCCTGGCGAAGTTTCTTCAGCAGGAAGGAAAAAATCCAACAGTCTTAATCCGGGGATACGGAAAAGACGAAGTCCATATGCTTAAAGATAGGTTTCGGGGTATCCCTGTGTTAGCAGGTAGAAATAGAATAAAAACGGCAAGATATGCCCAAAAGCGCTATGACGTTGATACAATTATTTTAGACGATGGGTTTCAACATTGGCGCTTGAGCAGAGATTTAGATATTGTTTTAATTGATGCAAAATTTCCTTTTGGCAACGGAAGTCTCCTTCCCCGCGGAATCTTAAGGGAACCGCTTTCTTCATTGGGCCGCGCAGATGTTTTCGTCTTAACAAATTCAGACCTGGCAAAGGAAAAGATAGAGCCGATTAAGAAACAACTGCGTAAATATAATCAACAGGCGCCAATCTTTGAAGCAAAACACGCGCCTCATTATTTACGTAGTTTGACCTCTGGTGAAAAGATTGACCCCTCAACAATAAGAAATCAGCGGGTTGGCCTTCTTGCGGGTATTGCCCACCCTGAATATTTTGAAAAGACCTTGGATTTATTAGAGGCCCGGGTTTCTTTAAGATTCTTTTTTTTAGACCATTATCGATACAAAAAAAAAGACTTAGAGAAGATAGAAAAGCAGTGCCTGAAACACGGAATCAAAACTATAATTACGACAGAAAAGGATGCGGCAAGGTTAAAGGCAGCCGGGAAAGGCTTAAGTCCTGAGATTAGACTTTTGGCCCTGGGCATCGAATTTAAGATAGTCAAGGACCAGGAGAAGTTTTTCGGGCTTCTGAAAAACAATAAGCAAACCCAAAAACCTTATTCCATCTTGGTGCTGAACGATGGCAAGGCCGGGCATCTCAATCAAGCAAAAGCCGTAGCTAAGATAATCAAGAAAGTTGCCTGCGATAATAACCTTAATAGGCAATTTTCGCAGTGGTATCCGCCGCATACTTTCCTATACCATCAGCAAAGAAAAATAGCCGAAGGCGCAGGCGCAGATGAGCTTGAGATAAAAACAGTAGAAGTGAAATTTAAAAACGGATTTTGCCGAACTCTACTTGCTACCTGTTCTATCTTTGCCAATCCCGATTGCCGCGGGTGTTTGCGTTGCCTGCGTTTTTGTTTAAAAAAAGACTCATTTGCCGAATTAATGCAATTACCGGCCAATATAATTGTTTCGGCTGGTTCATCTTTGTCTTCGGTCAATCTCTTCTTTTCTTATAAGAATAATGCCCGCAGCGTTGTCTTAATGAAGCCATCGTTTTTAAATTTAGATAGGTTTGATTTGGTAATAGTCCCTGAACACGACCGGGTAAAGCCGAAAGACAACGTTTTGCTGACAAAAATTGCTCCCAATTTAATTGACCGGGAGTATCTGCAGGAGCAGGCGGATATTTTAAATACGCAATACGCAATACGCAATACGCAATACGAAACTAAAGGGCCGACAATAGGAGTGCTTATTGGCGGAGACACGCCTAAATACAGATTGACTACCGAATTGATGAATAAAATTGTTTCTCAGTTGAAGGAAACCGCCGGTAATTTAGATTGCCGGATTTTAGTTACTACTTCCCGGCGTACTCCGCAAGCAGTAGAAAAGTTATTAAAAGATAATCTGACTAATTTTGAGCCCTGCAAGTTATTAGTTGTTGCCAATGAAAAAAATATTCCGGAAGCTATTGGGGGGATCCTGGGCTTAAGTGATATAATTGTTGTTTCCGGAGAAAGCATATCCATGGTTTCCGAAGCTGTAAGCGCAGGGAAAGATGTCCTGGTATTCAAACCAGAAAAAAAGGTCCGGGCACCAAGCAAACAAGAAAGATTTTTGGAAAAATTAGAACGGGAAGAGATTTTAAAAATTATTCAACCGGAAAGTCTCTCTTTAAAAATAGAAAAGGCCTGGAAAGAAAGGCCTAAAAGATTTAAGATTCAGGATAAAGAGCTGATTTATCAAGCGGTGAGCAGACTTTTGCGATGAAGGTTTTACAGATTCTGCCAGAATTAAATATCGGTGGCGTTGAACGCGGAACAGTAGATTTGGCGCGCGAACTTATCCGCCGTAATCATCAGGCAATTGTTATATCTAACGGCGGAAGTTTGGTAAAAGAACTGGAGTCACAGGGCGCCCGACACATTCGCCTCTCTGTGCAGAGAAAGTCCCTCTTTTCCATATTGGCCAATATTCCTAAACTAGCAAAAATTTTACGGAAGGAAGAGATCGATATAGTTCACGCCCGTTCAAGGATTCCGGCGCTAATTGCCTTTTTGGCCTGTCGGCGCACGGGAACCAATTTTGTAACTACCTGTCACGGTTATTATAGCAAGCATTTCTTTAGTCAGGTAATGGGCTGGGGCAAGCGCGTCGTTGTTTCTAGCGGTGCCGTTGCCGAACATATGATTAAAGATTTTGGAGTACCCCAAGAACGGATTAGATTTATTCCCCGCGGAGTGGATTTGGAAGAGTTTAGGCTTCGACAAAATAGAGAACTGGGTAGCCCTAAGACAAAGGCCTTTACTATCGGTGTTATTGGAAGGCTTACCCCAATCAAGGGGCACAAATATTTTCTAGAGGCCTTAGCTAAAGTTATTCGTATTTTACCACAAGTTCGCGCCTTGATAATTGGAGATGCCTCAGCCGATAAAGAGAAATACAAAGAAGAGCTCAAGATGCTCACCAGGAGGCTGAGTTTAGACAGATATGTTGAATTTCTGGGTCGAGAAAGTAATGTGCCGCGGGTTTTGTCGCGGCTGGATGTCTTGATTTTGCCAACGGTAACTCGAGAGGCATTTGGCCGCGTGCTTATTGAAGCGGGGGCATGCGGGGTGCCGGTGATAGCTACCAGAGTAGGAGGTATAGTAGATATAGTTCAGGACGGAGTAAATGGAATTTTAGTTGAGCCGGCCGACTCTTCTGATTTAGCCTCAGGCATTATTAGGTTATTTAAAGAACCGGAGCTTGGGCAGAGATTTGTTTTAGCAGCCAGAAAGAATGTGGAGCAGAATTTTACGCTCCAAGAGATGGCCAAGAAAACCATTAAGGTATATGAAGAGGTGCAAGAAACTTTAAAAATTTTGGTGATAAAATTAAGCGCCTTAGGAGATGTGATTTTGGCTGGCCCAAGTTTTCGGGTCTTGCGGGAAAGTTTCCCCCAGGCACATATAGCAGTGTTGGTGGGTGAGCCCTATTCTTCAATCTTGCAAAATTGTCCGTACATAAATCAGGTGCTTGAGTTTTCTTTGGAAAACAAAAGTTTCAAACAAATTATAGAGGTATCCTCTGATTTAAGAAAATTGGGCTTTGATATTGTTGTAGATTTGCAAAATAATCGCCGCAGCCACCTTTTGGCTTATTTGAGTGCCTGCAATAGAAGGTATGGCTATAATAATGGAAAGTTTAGTTTTCTTTTAAACAGAAAGATAAAAGAAACAGATTCGCCGCTATCGCCAATAAGACATCAGGCCCGCACCTTGAGCTTATTAGGTATTGAATCCGTAAAAGAGGATTTAGAATTGTGGCCCAAGCAAGGAGATGAATCCTGGACTGAAAATTTTCTCAAGCGGCACAAAAGCGCCGAAGCTGTTGCATTAGTCGGCATGAATCCGGGAGCAAGCATGGCCTGGCCTTCTAAAAGATGGGGAATTGAGAAGTTTGCGGCGCTTATAGATAAAATGTACGAGGCCAAAATCGAGGTAGTGGTTACGGGTAAAAGTGGGGATAAAGAGCTGTTGGGACATCTAAGGGAGCTTTGTAAAAATAGGTTTATTGATGCAGTGGATCAAACCTCCATTATGCAATTGGCCTGTTTAATCAAGCGCTGCGATGTCTATATTACCAGCGATAGCGCTCCTCTACATATAGCTTCGGCAGTAAAGACTCCCTTAGTGGCTTTGTTTGGAGCCACTGATCCTCGCCGGCACACTATTTTTAACTCCAGGCAAATAATTATTAAAAAGGACATCGCCTGCAGCCCTTGTTAC
>CAZEQA010000061.1:0-8876 GCA_964514265.1 uncultured Planctomycetia bacterium
ACCCAGCCTAAGGCCCCCATTGTAGAGAGACCCTGCCAGTTTGCAGATAGATAATAGCTAAGGCCAATAAAGATTCCTCCAAATATAACCACCCAATCCACTCCACCGGCATATCCTATCCATAGTGAAAGGGCCTTGAAGGGGTGGGAGGGTTCGGGGGAAACTCTTCGGGCAATCTTTCTCTTTAACTTATTAAATATTCTTTCTTTTTTCCGATGGGGAATATGTCTATCATCAAATTGGATTTGGGCCCTAGAATCTTGTAAGATTTGGACCAAGGCATCGTAAATCTCTCCAAGCCAAGGTGGACCTCTTTGAGAAAGTCCAAATGTTCCCCAGATTTGTTGTAAGCGATTTATCTTCTCCTGAGTGGTTGTTCGAGAAGTAAGTAGTCCTTGTCCATCAATTTCTTTATCTAATTTTAAGAATAATTTTCTTACTCCTTTAACAACCTTTCCGGAAGAAATAGTAACCATAAGTTTAGAAACAGTTTCACTGTCTCCCTGAACTCTCAACTCCATTACTCTCTCATAGAATGCTTTTGAAGCTTTAGCGATATCGTTATCAACCATATCAAGTAATATAGGCTGTTCAGTTGTGGCGTTAATCCCATTCCAGAGAGAAAGTATTGTAGAGTCGATCAATTCATTTTGTTTATCTTCAAATGCTCTATCTTGAGCTAAAGATTCTGTTTCTTTATCTAAAATATAAGGTAGGGGTAATTGTTTACCTCTGTATCTATCCAAGACTTCTTGTCTTACTTGATTTAAATAAGGCTGCCTTTTTTGTAGATTTAGGCTCTGCCAATAATTATCCCTGCCTTGGTAACGAAGCTGACTTAAAGCCCTCAAATCTTGGGCAAATTGAGACGCTTTATCGCGTGATAATCTAGGTGCCCATGGCTTCATTTGTTCTTTATTCACCCAACTCATCTTCTCAAATAGGGCTTCTTTGGCTTTAGTTTCGCTATAGTTATTCAAATCAAGCAGGGCATTAGCTGCATCGAGGTTGGTATCCTGGAGACTGTCCCAAACTCTATCTGTAAGATTATTGAATTCCTGCTGTTTTCTGTCTATATATGATTCTAAATGATAAGCATATTCTAAGTCATCTAATTTGCAGTCAATATATTCATCCTCTAAATCATTTAATTCTCTTTTTCTTTGCCTGTATTCTCTTAATTCAGATATATTAGCAGTGGTTATATCTTTAATTCTTTCTCTTATTAGTCTTCTGCTCTGCTCTTTGAGAAGCTGGTTCATCTTTTCAAATAAGGCTGCTCTAGTCTTAGAAGCATTGTTCTCATTTATATCATAAAGTGATGCTCTTAAGGCAAGAGGTAATTGAACCCAGATGGTCCTGATGAAACAATCAATGATTTGAGTCTTTTGATTGGCATCTGGAGTCTGAACTACTTGTTGACGGGCGGTGTGTAAGCCTTGACGAGTTTGAGGATTAGATATAAGACCTTTAACGGTTCTTTCGAGATGTCTATCGATAAATCTTTGGGATTGGCCGAGACAGAATTTATTAACTTTGGCATAGAAGGCCTCTCGGACATCCTGGAGACTATTGTTATAGGCATCCAAGAACGTATTTTGTTCTGCCTGGCTAATTAAAGGTCGGGCACCTTGAGTAGCCGACGCCCATAACCTAGCAGCAATTACTCCATCAATGGCTCTGGCTAGAGCAAGTCTTTTAGCTTCGAGCTCTATTACTTCCTCATCAAATAGTTCTAACTGATCCCCTAAAAGATGTCTTCTATTTCTTGATTCCTGTCGAAATCCATTCTGTTCTGCCACACCTAATGACTGCCAGCAATATTCAAGGGTCAATCCACTAATTTCTCGACGTGTCCTTCTTAATTGCGAAGTAAATCTCTTGGCCAAGGACAGGGCCTTTAGTTCCAGGTCAACTTTAGCCTCATCCCAAGGGGCCTCAGGGGTAGGTTTATCCCAGTTCTTGAACGCCTTTCTTAATTTATATCCACACCATAGAGCTATTATAACTCCTACGATAATAAGTATAGCGGTAGAATGCTGTTGTAACCACGCAAGCCGAGGGCTGATCAAAGTCATCTTTTCTACGCCCTCTAATATCTTTTGTGAAAGCAAGAAATCACCAAGGTCATAGCGAAGGCCCAAAGCTATCATTAAGAACAACGCTACCATAAATGCATAATTCCTTATATTCTGAAATCTCTGACGAAAGACTACAAGGTCTTTATCAATCTCTCTACTTGATTTAATGAAATAGTTCTTTCTTATTTCTTTTTCAAGTTTTTCTATTTCTTCCTCAACTTTTTTGAGCCGTTTTTTCACATCAGCACTTTGTTTCTTGAATTTTAATATTTCTTGTTCATCTTTATATCTCTTGAGTTCTCGTTCAAGAGGCATACTACTTAATCCGAAGAAAGGCTTATTAACTTCAGGATAAAGCCTTTGGGCATATTTCTTCATAATCTCTTCTGTAACCCCGGGTGTCCTCGGAGTAAGCCACCACCATCCAATCCCGCCGTTAATTTCGCCCCAAGAAATCCGGTTAGCGTATATATATACTATATGGTAGAGGGGGATGAAGAAACCAGGCATAGCCAATCTAAACCTCCAGGCCCTTATAGCGCGTTCTTCTTTTGTGGCAGCTGAATTGACATAGCAATATCCAAGAAATGAACCGATACTTAAGGCTGCCACAGCCGTTGCTAAGGCAATACCGATGCGCCATAAAAGGTTGGGCGCAAATATAAGGGCGAACATACCTCCGGCAAGCAACCCTGCCAAGAATATCCATCTATAAGGAGAAACCATACTCAATTTGACATTCTTAAATCCTCCAATATCTCTTCTTGTAGAAAGCCTGCCTTCCTGCATCGTTCTCTTAATCTGTTCGAGTTCTTCTATAGATAAATTAGCAGACTCCCTGATTTGACTCGATTCATAATCTGCAGCCCATTTTGCATTTCTTGCAGGAGAGGTAATTTCTGTCTTTAACTCTTTATCATCCATATTTCTTAATCTGGTTGCTTCGCCTATATACCCATCTATTTCTTCTATATTCCTCTGCAGCCCCAGCCTATCATCTACTCCTACAAAAGGTGAATACACAACAAAGTATATATATATCGCCATCGGTATCAGCACAATGGCTGGGCCTACGCCCCAGGCCCAGTTTCCGGGAATAAAGTTAAGCAGGCTGGGGATGAGGTCACTGATTATTTCTTTAAAAGCAATGATACAACTTCCCAGGCTGGTTGTATCATTTAACCAGCCGGCAAATGGGCCCAAGTGAATGCCCAGAATCAAGGTCCCTATGGCAACTACAGGAATAAAGTAAGCCCACCAGTTAATTGTGACCACCCGCATTAGGCGGAAGATAAGCGAATGTATTGCACTGGATAAGGTAGAAACGGAGAATGAATATACCCCCCACAAACCTTTTCGTCTGTAAAGTTCCACCATATTCCCCTCGCCAGCCACAATAATCCAACCGTCGATAAACCCCTTATTCCAGCGCGAGCCCTGCCAGGCCCTGATTTCAAATTCTAAAGCTGACACTGAAGCGGGGTCTTCGGGGGTTAAGGTGTAGAAGTTAGAGACATTAAAGCCATACCAGTATAGCACCGCTCCCAGCATATAGTCCTCGGCTACCTCCATCTCGTCCCAGCCGCCAATAGTTAGAAGCTTGTGCTTTCTTTCGTAATGTTCTCTTATCTGTTTCTGCTCTTCGTCGCTTAAGCCTAACTTTTCGGCACACTCATCCCAATATATCTCTTCTATAGGCTCTGTGCAGAACCAACCGGTTGTGCCACCTAAAGCCTTAAATGTATCGGGAAGTGCATGGAGACCATCCCAGTTAGGCCCATAGTGATTACAATATTCTAAGTAGAAGAATGCAGCAATCCTCCAAGGTAAGTGTAGAACGGCATTCCTTGCCTGGGCGAGCCTCCCCTGGCCATTCTTAGGCACATTGATTCTCTCAAATTCCCCTATTATAAGTTGCCTGATAAATTCATCCTCTGTCTTTATTTCTCCATTTATATAGTCTGTAGCGATATCACCATAACCAGGCATATTGGTAAGGGTTATATAAAGATTTACCAGGGGCCTTCTTTCTCTTGGGTCTTCTATTTCATTCATATAGTTGCCGAGTCTGCCTGTAGATAAGTATTTCTTACCCTTTATGTCCACCAAACCCAGCAAGGTAGGTAAGGCCTCCCTTATAAAAGTGTTCAGATGCCTGGTTAAAAGTCCGCCAAAAAGGACGCTGTCGTATTTCATATTAAATCTATAAATAGCCGCCCAATCTTCTTTCTTAAGGGTTGACATATAACTTTTGACCGCTCTTTTCACAACTTTTTTATAATAGTCCATTTTTATCCTTATGCCGGCTTGAGGGGGTAGGATAAGCCGGGCTGCTGCATTTTCTAATGCCGGCGCAAATTTATCATTCTTTAAGCGTCTGACTTGCGCAGTTCCTTCGGCAATACCAAGGACAATCTTAAGCAACTGGTATGGATCGGGCTTGTTTTCAGCATCATAGATAACCCCGTAGGCCCCATCAGAATCTTTAAGCACAAAAGTGTTTGCACCGGGCTTATTATATGGGTGGCAAGGCTCTCGAACCATCGCCTCGAGCAGCCCTTTGTCTTGCAGCCACCTTATCAATCTATTCTTGGCTTCAGTTTTACCTATTATATTCTCTTCTCTTGCCGGTGCCCCTATGAATACTAAATTCTCAGGAAATCTCCCATCTAACTTTGCTTCTCTGACCCTCGCCATTGTGGGTATATCCCAGTTCTCACCGGCAAATATAATTTTCAATCTATTCAAAGGATAACGCTTTCCTAACAGTGCCTTAAGCAAGGGCTTAAGTACATCCCAATTTGCCTTAACAACCACCGGCCAGATTTCAACTTTGACTAATAAATCATAGGCCATCACTATGCGCATCTCATCAGGATGTCTTCTGAGAAACTCTCTTAAGCCCCTTGCATCCAAATTAACTAAACGTGGCTTAGCTTGTGTCTCCCACAATCTGGCATTTCCAGTAACATATCCTTCGGCCTGTAACTCGGCGAATCCGGCTCCAGACATCCTATGTAAGAGTTGCTCCTTTGTCAGATTTTCGTAGGCTTGCTTTATGCCATTGCGGGTCATACTGGCATATCTTACGCCGGATGGTTGTGCCCCCCGGCCCATCATCGAGGCATACTTCATCCTTTCTCTGAGTGATAATTTTTCTTTTCCTCTTATATTTGCCAATCTAATCACTTCCAGTTCTTCCGGGGTGCGCTGAGCTAATAATGTATCGATATACCTATTTGTTTCATTTAAGTTCTCATCTTCAACTATGCCCACATAACGGTCTTTGGCTATTCTTTTAACCACCAGAAGGAAGCCTGCGCTAAAGAATACAAAACCCGCAACAAGATTGAGGATAAGCCCCCATTCTACTCCAAATACATCGCTGACATTAAAGCCGAAGATAATAGATAGCCCTATCAATACAAATCCTGTAAATACTAAAACTAAGGAATGAGATATAAGGTCTTTAGTGGTAACTTTCTCTCCTGCACGATATTTGTTGGCATATTTTCCTACATAATAACCTATAAATTTAGAAGGAAGACCAAGTGCTCCAAATATAACGATGCCACTTAATGCAATTTGGCCCAATGCCATAAGGCCCCAGCGTACTCCTTCTTTGGATAAAAATGGATGTTTAAATATCTCCACAATCCCAAAAGGCCTGGTGAACAAGGCCGAATATCCCAGCCAATGATGGTTGATTAAGTTAGAAATCGCCGCCAAAGCCGTTATAGCAATCACAAACGCCAGATAAGATACGAATATAAATAGCCCCACCCAGGCAAATGCCCTTATGTAGGTTTTAAATTTAACAAACCTGTTTTCGAGTCTCCACAGGTGGAAACAACTCAAGAAATTGCGGCAAATTGCCGTATCCCGTTGGTCCTCCATACCTTTTATTTCCTCATCGAGAGCAGCCTGGAGGTCATCTCCGAAACGCTCCTTCTCCAGTATCTGCCTATTTTTGGCTGCGATTGTTTGAATAAGGAAGCGCCAGACATCCCACGCCTTCAATGGTTGGCCGGTTTCAGCAACGAATAAACTCCGTAACGTCCCTCTGGATGTGTTTTTCAAGGGCTTACCAGGGGCAAAGAGCATCTCCTTCAAGATGACTCTTCTGGCCACTATTGACCATATTCGAAAACAAACCAAGGAGAAACCAGCAGTCATTATCCAATAAAGGTATTGGCTTGCCGGCATAACCGCAAGCAATAAAAAGGCAAAGAACAGAGTAGGGATAAGGGGTGCTCCGATAAATAATGCTTTATTCAATCGGGTATTGAAAGGAGGCGTATTTTCTGCCTTCTTTATCAACGCCTTTGTTTCATCAATCGCACCTTGTATAACCTCATTGAATGTAGGTGTTCTTCCAACCTGGCCACCTTCATAATTTTCTCCACCGGGAACCGCCCGGGAACGTCTAGGTCGGGTTAGATTTCCATCCGCAATCTTTGCCCATAGTTCCCGGTCACTCTGTATATCGAGCAGAATATCCCTGACTTTTTCCATCGCTCTTTTTTGCTTATCAATATACCCTTGAGGATTTGATATGCGCCAGAGGAAATTTATAAGTGGGAAATGATGATAAATGGCCGCACTTACAATCATAAGGACAAAGCTTATGGTGAGCAGGTCAAGTCCCAGAAGAGCGGGAAATACTAACTGCACAGTTAAGAATACGGCACCAAGGCAGACCATCTTTAAACGCTCTATCCGGTTAAGTCCTCTAAAAGACCCGAAGAGAAATAGATAAGGAAGGGCGTTGATTACCCTGGGGCCTCCCAGAAAATACAGTGCTATGGCTAAGAGCTCAAACTTTATACCAGTAACTTGACCCAGGTTAAAGCGCGGTCTTCTTTCAGGACGATAGAATTCCCAAGGAGCGGAACGTCTAAGCCCAGGTAAGAACATCTCTCTATCTTCTTCCTCTTCGCCTAGCTTTTTGAAGTCAACGCCTAAGTCTCCAATCCATCCTTCAATCGGTGTGGCCTCGGCAGTTAAAATCTTAATAAGCTCTTCGTCTTCCCCTAATTGCCTTCCGTTCTGGAAGGCCTGATTTTGCCGATTCCCCGCAGAGGGCGGGTCTTCAGGCTCCGGACTGCCGGAAGTTCTCCGCCTTGATGCAACCCTCTTGGTTCTCTTATACTGGATTAAGCGCAAGAGGAACAAAACTATAGTTTCCATAACCGAACTAAACGCGATAATTGCTAAAATGCCGTAACCCCAGATGAAATGCGGTGCCTCGGGTTGAAGCTCGTATTTTAACCCTACCATTACTACCCCAGAAGCGTCAAAATATACTGATTGAGGAATAATAGTTATCCCAGTCTCGCCCTTTTCATTTATTAATTCGCCATTTTCGTTCGTCTTAGCTTCAACTTCATAACTCCTACCATACCTATCAATGAGAGATACTATTGCATTTATCTTAGCTATATCAAACTGGTTTGAAAGCCTAGCTATTACCTTAAGAGGCCTTTCGCTACAGTCTTTCGGATTGCCTTCTTTATCTCGAAGGTCATAGTATATGCCCCCTTCAGTTCCCTTTTGGCCTACTCGAAGTATTTCAGAATAGGTAAATGGGGCTATCGGCTTAGCGTTTAGGAGGTTTATTTCTTCTGCTCTTTCCTGTTGGACAGTAAGTAACTCTTGAGGTTTAGCTATTGTCTCTAAAGCAGCTTTTACCCAGGCTTCTTCAAGAGCCTTAGCTTCCTCTTGGGCCCTCTTTGACGATTTCCATTGCTTGAATATATCGCCAAAGAATCTCACCCGCTTATCCTGCCATTTGCCATCCCAGAAAAGGACCGCGATGTTATATTGCTCAGCCAATCTTAAAATTTTCTGCATTTCTGAAGGACTTAATGCGCCGGCCTCACCTAATATGACAGGCTTGCCAAGTTTACTTGCCTGTTTAAGTTGAGATTCTAAGTTACCTTTATCGGGATACCAATGGAACTGCACTACATCCACAGATAGTAATCTTAAGGCTTCGTCTAATGAATTAAAGCCAACGGTAACTGGTTTATTGGTAGTTTGGTGAATCAAATCAATAAATTCCTGATTGAATACTTGAACCTGGGAGGATGCAACTGCCACAGCCCCCTCCGGTTCATTCATTACCTCCCAGATCAAAACCTGAGGATGATTGCCAAACTCGACAAAGAATCCTCTGAATAGATTCACTAAAGCCTGCCTCTTTGCTGAATCAGTTATTAAGTCAGGATGCTCACCTAAAAATTCATCTCCCGCTCCATCGGCGATAGTAAAGTCAAATAGAACAGGGATAAGTCTTATCCTATGATTTTGGGCGATGTTCAGGAGTGTCTGTATATCTTCTTTTACTTTAAAATCAAATCCTTTTGGCCTGCCATCTAAATCAAATGTCACACCCGACCTTAAATCGCAGAATAAGAAGACCCTGGCTACCCTACAACCTGTCTGTTCTAGTTTGGTAAAGACCTGTTCAAGCCGCTGGCGGCCCTCTTTAGAGCTGAAACCCCCGTGACTGCCTCCATACAGATAAATATTATGGATGCCAACATCATGGCCGTAAGCCATCCCGTAAGCCAAATGGCCTTTATCCCAGGAAAGATTAACGCCGGAGTTGTTAAATACACTTAATTCAACTGGTAATATTTCACTAACCGGGCCTATCTGGTTGTAAGCCTGGGCTAATTCTTGCCCATCAGGGGTTACAGCCAGTAGATTACTCTCAAACAATCTTGTCTGCCTAATCCACTCCTGTGGTTTCTTTCTAACCTCTACCAGCTCTTTGTATGCTATATAACG
>CAZEQA010000062.1:0-322 GCA_964514265.1 uncultured Planctomycetia bacterium
CTTTCCCCCTAATACCCCCTTTTTGATAGCATAGACAAGCGCCTATAATTTCCTATGCTATCAAGGGAATTATTTCTTCAGGGTAACCTTTACCCGGGCCGGCTTTGCCCCTTTCATCCCAAAAAGGCCCTTATCTTCTTCAGAAAGTATCTCCACCTTGACCTGCTTGCGGGAAACCCCTAATTTCTTCAAGGCAATTGTAATTGCTTCCTGCGAAGTGCGGCCTTCTACTTCAATGCTATTCATATTTGCTGTTTCTTCCTGATTAAGAGCTGTTGCAAAGCTGTAACTATATTAAAGGTAAACCAGTAAAGCACTACTC
>CAZEQA010000062.1:332-8757 GCA_964514265.1 uncultured Planctomycetia bacterium
AAATATCGGCATTAAAAAAGTCATCATCTTGGCTTGATCCTGTTGAACGCCGCCAGCTGTGCCCATGCCTGTAACCTTTTGTTGCACAAACATACTTATCCCCATAAGAATAGGCAAGATATAATAAGGGTCTTTTGCCGAAAGGTCCTCGATCCAGCAAAAAGGAGTGCCTCGTAACTCAATAGAGTTATACAACACTGCATAAAGGGCAAAGAAGACCGGCATCTGCAAAAGCATAGGCAAACAACCACTCTGGCAACTAGCCAGGGGATTAACGCCCCTTTTTCGATAAAGCCCCATAATTTCTTTATTTAACTTTTGGGGATTGTCCTTAAGCTTCTCCCGCAATGCATTCATCTCCGGCTGGACCGTTTTCATCTCCTGTTGCATCTTTTGCATTGATTCAAAACTACGGTGGGTAAGGGGATAGAAGACAATCTTGGTGGCTAAACAGAGGAGTACGATTGCCCAACCAAAGTTATTTGTCCAGTGAGAGAAGAAAACCAGGACTCGATAAATCAACCGGGCAATTGGACCGAAAAAGCCGTAATCTATTGTCTTCTCAAGAGTTGCGCCAGCTTCTTTTAGCGGCTTTGCCTTTTTCGGCCCCAGATAAAGCTGAAAACTATAGGACCCTGGCTCCTGCCAAGGCAGCCTGAGCGCCACCTTTTGCTCTCCAAAGCTATTTCTTTCTGTAATCATTGCTTCCGCCGATTGAGCAGGGATGAGCGCAGTAAAAAAATATTTATTTACTAGCCCGGTCCAGATTACCCGGCCTTCCTGGTGTTCGCGGCGGACAAAGGTGCCTGTTTCTTGACGGCCGTACTTCTCTTTGCCCACCCAGCTTTGCTGCGCACCGGAAAAAAGGGTTACCGGCCCTTCATAGGCCCGAATCCTTCTGCCTCGCTGAAGCTGGGGGAGGCCCACGTCCGGCCCATAATAAAGCAGAAAATGACCTTTCGGCAAATCATTTTTCTGCCAACCGGAAAATCTAATATCTAACCCTATAGTATAGTTAGAGTTAGAGAAAGAATAGGCCTTTTCTATGCGCCGTCCGCGGGGATCAACATAACTAAACTCCACCCGGCCCTCTGGAGCCCCTGGGCTTAAGCTCAAGGAATGTTTAGAGCAACGGTAGATTGCTGTATTCAAGGCCACGCTGGCCTCTTCATTCTCTGGCAAGACTATCGCAGGAGAAAAATCAGCATCAACTGTGGCAGCCAAAGAAACCAGTTCGGCCATCTGGGGATCTTGCTCTACTCTTTCCCACAGAACCTCTAGTTTTTTCTTTTCGCGCTGGAGCAATTCTTTTGTTTCCGATGAGGCGCGGCTTAAAGACTGTTCAATTTGGTTGAGCTGTGTTTGCACGCTCTCAAGGGTTATTCTTTCTTCAGGATACTTTTTGAGTTGACAGCTCTTAATCCTTGCGCCGCTTGAGGTTAGAACTAAACTCAGCAAATCTGTCTCCACAAGGATTTCTTTGGCCTGTTTTTGTGCTGCCATGCTGAAAGCGCCTTTTTCCTCGGAAGGCGCTGGTGCAACAAAAGGCGAGGGAAGAGCTTTCTCTTCCGAGACAACTTCCGGCGCTTGTTCTTGATAGGGATATTTTTGGGCAATAATATAATTGTAACCCATTATCACTAATAGGGCAAGGAAAAAAGCAAGAGCAGCTCGTTTACCCATAGTTACCTCACTTATCTACTGGATCATAAAAAGGGGCTCGACTAAATGGATGGCAGCGTAGGAGCCGTCTAAAAGACATCGCCAGGCCCCGCCAGAGTCCCTTGTGCTCAATTGCCTGCCGAGCGTAAGCAGAACAGGTAGGAGAAAACCTACATCTCGGTAACATCAAGCATGATATATAATTACGATAAAAATCTAATATAAAAATTAGGCTAGATTTAAGCATCTTTTCTATCATTGGCTTCTTAACAACCCTGCCCTTTGGGCAAGGGCAAGTAGTTCCTCCTTTATCTCTTTCAGCCGAAGGTTCTTCTGGCCGAACCTTCGGGCATCCTCCCGCGCTAAGGTACTTCCGTCTTTAGCTACGGAGGACGGTCCAGCAAAGCCCCGCCGACGGTGGACGCTAATAACTATATCATAACCGGGCAAAAAACGCATTTTATTCAAGCGGTAAACCTCGCGCAGACGTCGCAGGAGACAATGCCGCTGGACGCTTAATTTAAACCTTCTTTTGCTGACAGATAGGCCCAGGCGGTTGTAGGTGAGTTGGTTGGGCTCCAAGAAGACAGTTAAATGAGGCCCGCTTAATCTGCGGGCCCTGGAATAGATTTGCTTAAACTCGCGGCTTCGTCGAACCCGCTCCTGCTTCTTGAAGTTAAAAGCGGGGCTCATGGAGTGAGGGTCTTTTTGCCTTTGCGGCGCCGGCGAGCAAGAATTGCTCTCCCGGAAGACCTGCGCATCCGCTGGCGGAAACCGTGCTTTCTTTTTCTTTTCAAATTACTTTTTAGCCTAAGTGTCTTCTTCATCTTTGCGTGATAGAAAATTATAACACAAAAATTTTTTTAGTCAAGGAAAATCTGCCTTCGGCAGAGACTTGAACAGATTTTCCTTGATCCTGAGGCGCTTCTGCGATAACCCGTTTGAAGCGCCGAAGGATCTCTTCAGGTGATATAATTTCCTATGCTATCAAGCAAAATCCTCCCTTCGATCGGATGTTTGCTTTTAAGGAAAAACCCTGATGGTTTTTCCTTAATATTCCTTTTCCTTGCGCATAGAAGAAGCTTTACGCCGATAGGGGGAAACGGTCTTTCCCCCTAATACCCCCTTTTTGATAGCATAGACAAGCGCCTATAATTTCCTACTGCTATCAAAAAAATCTGCTACACAATTTTCAAAATTTCAAAATTTTCCTTGCAAAAGATTTTTTGCTTTGATATAATAGCGCATTATCTGAAGGTAGAAATAACTTGTGGATAAGACCTTTTCTTAATAAGGAGTAGAAAAGTCTATCCTGTGGATAAGATGTGCATAAGTAAATAGGTCGGGAAATGGGGCTAGAAGCAACGCAACTCTGGACTAAGGTTCAAGAAATAATTAAAGAGAAGCATGGGGAAGAGGCCTGGGAAACCTGGTTTCGCCCGATAAAAGTGCAAGGGTCTTCGCAGAACACCTTAATCCTGGAAGTCCCGAATAAATTTTTTCAGACCTGGATAAAAGAACACTATCTGGGGGCAATTACCCAGACCTTAAAATCAATTACCCAGAAAGAGAATGTGGCCGTAGAGCTGATTATAGCCCAACAAGGCCCTGCTCGGCAAGGCGAACCGGGAGAGAAGCCTAAATCGCGGCGATGGTTTTTCAGCCCATCTTCCAAGGCGAAGGCTCAAGACCACCAGGGCCAACTCCAACTCAACCCCCGTTTAAGCTTTGAAAGCTTTGTAGTCGGCCCCAGCAATCGTTTTGCTCATGCTGCTTCTCTGGCTGTGGCAGAATCGCCGGCCCGCTCGTACAATCCCTTATTTATCTATGGAGGGGTGGGTTTAGGCAAAACCCATCTCATGCAAGCCATCCGCGGTTACGTCTTAAAAAAGGCCCCCCAGCTTCAGGCAATCTATATCTCCAGCGAGAAATTCACCAATCAGCTAATTAGCGCCATCCAGCACCGCACCACTGCGGAGTTTCGGCAAAGATACCGCAACGTTGATATCCTGCTCATCGATGACATCCATTTCATCGCCGGCAAAGAGGCAACACAAGAAGAATTCTTCCATACCTTTAATACGCTTTACGATGCCCATAAACAGATTGTGCTTTCCAGTGACCGTTCTCCAAAAGATATCCCTACCTTAGAAGAGAGGCTGGTCTCTCGCTTTGACTGGGGTCTGGTTACCGACATCCAGCCCCCGGATTTAGAAACCCGGATTGCTATCTTGAAAAAGAAGATTGAACAAAACAATATCGATGTCCCTGACGATGTGGTTTTCTTTATTGGCGACAAGGTCAAGTTAAATATTCGGGAATTAGAGGGGGCCCTGGTGCGGGTAATGGCCTATTCCTCCCTAACTAATGAAAAAATCACCCCGGATCTGGCGCGCTCGGTTTTAAAAGATATGTTATTAGAAGAAAAGAAGGTTTCTATTGACGCCATCCAAAAGAAAGTAGCCGCCTATTTTGATATCCGCCTCTTGGATATGAAGGCCAGGAAAAGAAATCGCGGTATAGTTTACCCGCGCCAGATTGCCATGTATCTTGCGCGCTCTCTTACCAATGCCTCTTTGCCGGAGATAGGTGAGTATTTTGGGGGTAGAGACCATACCACAGTCCTCCATGCCTATGAAAAGATTAAGGAGGACTTTAAAAAAGACCTTAAATTGCGGGATTTGCTTGATAAATTAATTTTAGAAATAAAGAGTGGATAGATATGCCTGTGGATAAACTGTGGATAAAATAAACAGGTTATCAACAGTTTAGCTTAGATATTATTCTATGATTTTATTGAGGTAACAAGGTTATTCACATTTTCCCCAGGGTTATTACTACAACTACGATTTTTATCTTGGTATAGAAAAGTATAAAGCGGATACCACTGCGAAAATCGCTAAAAAGTCATCGCCGAAGGCGATTTTCTTGATATCTAAATAAAATAATATGTGGAGGAAGAAATGAAAATCAAAACCGAAAAAGAACCCTTATTAAAAGCAATCCAAATACTACAAAATACGGTTTCTGCAAAAGTTACCCTGCCAATTCTTTCCAACTTCCTTATAGAAACCCAAAAGAGTAAAATCCATATGGCGGCTACAGATTTAGATGTAGGGATTTCACTTAATCTGCCTATAGAAATTATAGAAGAAGGAGGGATTACCGTTCCGGCAAAAAGGTTTTCCGATATTATTAGAGACCTTCCGGAAGGCAAAGTAGATATTACCGTAAGAAAAAACAACTCCATCTCCATTGAATCACAGAAATGCTTTTTTAAGTTAATGGGTCTACCAAAAGAGGAGTTTCCTAAACTACCCAAACTTCACGAAAAAGACAATATTACCTTAAGCCAACAACTATTAAAAAATATGTTAAGCCTAACCTCTTTTGCGGTTTCTCGTGACGAAACCAGGTATATATTAAACGGCGTTCTGTTTGTAGTTAAAGGCAAAAGTATTAGGCTTGTGGCTACCGATGGGCGAAGACTGGCCTTGATTAAGAAAGAGTTGGTCTCACCCATAGAATTTAAAAAGGAGGTAATTATCCCCATTAAAGCAATCCAGGAGTTAATGCGTAACCTGGGGGAGGAGGGAGAGGTTAAGATAATCTTTGGTGAAAACCAAATCTCTTTTCAGGTGGATAATGTGGTGCTCGTCTCCCGGTTAATCGAAGGACAATTTCCCAACTATGAACAGGTGGTTCCTAAAGAAGGCAAAGATAAGGTTGTGCTTGAGCGGGAAAAATTCCTCTGGGCCGCCAAAAGGGTATCCAATCTAACCTCTGCCGACTCACAGTCGATTAAAATCGACCTGTTTAAAGATAAATTGATCTTTTCTAAAAATAGCCCGGATATGGGTGAGGCCAAAGAGGAAATAGACATCGAGCATAAAGGCCAAGAGTTTTCGGTGGGGTTTAACCCGCACTATTTAATTGATGTGTTGAAGAATCTTAAAGACGAGACAGTTAGCCTGGAATTAACTGGACCGGAAAGTCCGGGCGTCATCAGGGCCCAGCAGGACTATGTTTATATAGTCTTGCCGATGCAATTGTCTTAGCGTATAGCGTAGAGCGTATAGCGGATAAAAAAGACAAAAAGATTTTTACTATACGCTAAACGCTATCCGCTAAACGCTAATTAAGATGCGCAAAAGTTCCCCTCAGCCTATTGCCGATGTTTTAAAAAATGTAGTGGAAAAGTTGAGCCAGACAAAGGAGAAGGACAGCGTGAAGATCTTTTCTGTCTGGCCAAAGGTCTGCGGTAAGGAGTTCGCCCGGCACACCCACTCAGGGGATTTAAAGCGGGGAACGCTTCAGGTATTTGTGGATGAATCGGCCTGGCTTTATCAAGCCAACCTGCAGAAGGAAGAGCTGCTGGAGGCATTGCAGAAAAAAATAGGGAAAGAAAAAATCCAAAAGATAGTATTCAGGATAGGGAACACTAAAAGATAAATTACAAATGACCGAAGAGCCTTTGATGCTAGATCCTCGATATTAGATACTCGCCTTTACGAGAATCGAGCATCGAGAATCGAAGAATATTTAGTTTTCGACAGATGCCAGCAAGAAAAGCGAAGATAATGAAACAGGCGAAGAAAGAAGCAAAAGAAGAGCCAGCTACTTTAGAACAGCCGCACAAATACGATGCCCGCACCATTCAGGTCTTAGAAGGCGTAGAGGCGGTGCGCAAGCGGCCGGCAATGTATATTGGCGACGTCTCCACCGCGGGGCTGCATCATCTGGCATACGAAGTCGTTGATAACGGGATCGACGAGGCGATGGCCGGATATTGCCAGAACATTGAAGTGGTAATTCACGCGGATGATTCCGTGACCATAACCGATGACGGCCGGGGCATTCCTGTAGATATGCACAAAACCCGCAAGAAACCTGCGGTAGAGGTAGTGATGACCACCTTACATGCGGGAGGCAAGTTTGACCACCGGGTGTATAAAGTTGCCGGGGGTCTGCACGGCGTAGGCGTGAGTGTGGTCAACGCACTCTCGGAGTGGCTGGAGGTAGAGGTCAAGCGCGACGGCAAGATTTATCACCAACGTTACGAGTGCGGCAGGACCGTGAGTAAACTTACCGTGGTGGGCAAAAGTAAAAAAAGCGGAACCAGCGTTACCTTTAAAGCAGACAAAGCAATCTTCGAGGCAAAGGCCAGCTTTAGTTTTGATATTCTCTCCCAGCGCTTAAGGGAGTTGGCCTTTTTAAATAAAGGGATCAATATTGTCCTGGAGGACGAAAAGCAGGATAAGCGCAGCGAATTTAAATTTTCCGGCGGCATCGCCTCTTTTGTGGAGTATTTAAATAAAAATAAGGCCCCCTTGCACAAGAAGGTCGTCTATTTTGTCAAGGAAAAGGAAGGCGTAACAGTAGAGATTGCCATGCAATATAATGATGGCTACGCCGAGAATATCTTTACCTTTGCCAATAATATTCACACCGTAGAAGGAGGCACGCACTTAAGTGGTTTTAAATCTGCGCTTACGCGCACGATTAATCAATATTGCAAGAATAAAAATTTATTAAAAGGCGAAATTTCTTTATCCGGCGATGATGCGCGCGAAGGTTTAACTGCGGTAATTAGCGTTAAAGTGCTTAACCCCCAGTTTGAGGGACAGACCAAGGCGAAGCTGGGCAATTCTGAGGTCTCAGGGATCGTGGAGTCGGTAGTCAATGAGTCTTTAGGCAGCTATCTTGAGGAGCATCCTTCTGTAGGCAAGGCCATAGCCAATAAGGCACTGGTAGCTTCGCGCGCGCGCGAAGCCGCAAGAAAAGCAAGAGAGCTCACCCGGCGAAAAGGCGCCTTGGAAGCCGGAGGGTTGCCGGGAAAACTCGCTGATTGTTCAGAAAAAGACCCTGCGCTTTGTGAGTTGTATATAGTGGAAGGCGATTCTGCCGGCGGGTGCTTTTCGGGAGATGTCAAGGTAGCTTTAACGGATGGGAGAAATTTGAGTTTTAAGGAACTTGTGAAAGAGTGGCGAGAAGGGAAGATAAATTACTGCTATACTATAAAGGGAGATGGGAGTATAGGGATAGAGAAAGTTTTAAACCCCCGGCTTACCATAAAAGATACACCGGTGATAAAAGTTTGGTTAGATAATGGCGAAGAAATCATATGCACTCCAGACCATAAATTTATGTTGAGAAATGCATCTTTTGTAGAAGCGAAATATCTTAAGCCCGGCACGAGCCTGATGCCATTAAAGAGAAAACTTTCAGAGATAAAACATAGAATTACTATTCAGGGATATGAAATGGTTTTGAATCCCGAAACGCACAAATGGGTATTTACACATTTGTTGGCGGATAAATATAATATAGAAAATGATGTTTATAATGAGAAATCGGATACGCATAAACACCACGTTGACTTTCATAAATTGAATAATAATCCTAGTAATATAGTAAGAATGCCCAAGGATGAACACCTCCAGTTTCACAGGGAACGGGTTGCGTTAACTCTTCACACGCAGGGAGCCATAGACAAATGTAATAAAATAAAAAGAAATCCCGAGTATCGCAACAAAATTTCGAAGACAATTAAAGAAAAGTTTGCGGAGATGTTAAGTGCCAAAGCTAAAAAACAATGGGGAAATCCAAAGTATAAAAAATATATGATCCAGAAATATTTGGACTTTTATTATGGAGACGAGAATTATAGAAAGCGGATCTTAAGAACCATTGATAAAGCCCAACGACGATATTGGTCCCAAAAAGAGAATAGAAGAAAAAAGTCCTATAGAGATAGGGGATA
>CAZEQA010000063.1:0-8529 GCA_964514265.1 uncultured Planctomycetia bacterium
TTTTTGTTCGCTCGCTGAATTTTTTTGCCGAGTTGTGGCATTTATCCCTCACTTCATTCGGGCCCCCTTTAATTATTATTTTTAAGGATTGGGCAGCTCGTAAATTTGGCAAAATTCCCTCGTAAGAATATAATCGGCTATTTCTCGGTCAGTTTTGCCATTTGCTCGCTGTAAATGCTCACAACTCAAATGCCAAAAAAATTCTAATGCTCGCTCACCAAAAACACCTCACAATATAAAAAGCGCCTGACCCCTTTTAAGCATTTAAGCAAAAAAGCGCCTGACCCCTTTTCGGGCAAAGATTTTTGCGGTTGACTTTTGGGTTTTGCTATGTTATGTTATATTGTGCTTATAATAGGGCTCACTATTAGTATATAAAGGGGAAAGATGGATATAGACATAGAGTATGTGGCGAAGTTGGCGCGGATTGAACTGAGTGCTGTGCAGAAGAAGAAGCTCGCCAAGCAGCTTAACGATATTCTGGCTTACATTGAGAAATTAAAGCAGCTGAATGTGGATAAAGTTCAACCTTTGAGCCATGTGCTTCCTTTGCAGAATGTCTTTCGGGAAGATAAAGTAGGCCCATCTTTGCCGCAAGGGAAAGTATTGGCTAATGCCCCTTTGGCAAGGGGAAATAGTTTTAGCGTGCCCCGGGTAATTGAATAATCATGGAACTGCACACACTTACTGCCCACCAGCTTCTTGATTTAATGGCTCAAGGTAAGACCTCTCCCAAAGAAGTTGTCCAGGATTTATTCAAAGCAATAGAGAAGACAGAAAATAAGGTCAAGGCACTTTGTTTATTAGATAAAGGAGATGTTCTTTCTCAATGCGAGCGTTTGGAGAGGCGTTCTTCCAAAAGAGGCAAGCTCTTTGGAATCCCTGTGGTGATTAAAGATAATATCTGTGTTGAGGGGCAAGATACTACTTGTGCCTCCCGGATTCTTAAGGGTTTTAAACCCCCTTATGATGCGACCTGTATAAGTCGATTGAAAACAGAGGGAGCGATTATCTTTGCCAGGGCCAATATGGATGAATTTGCTTTTGGTTCTTCCTGTGAGTCATCTTGTTACGGAGCAACTCATAATCCCTGGGATTTAACCAGGATTCCCGGTGGCTCCAGCGGCGGTTCCGCTGCCTGTGTAGCTGCAGATGAGACAATCCTGGCTTTAGGAACGGACACGGGTGGCTCGATTCGTCAGCCCGCCGGATTATGTGCAGTTGTAGGTTTAAAACCGACTTACGGAAGAGTTTCCCGCTATGGGTTAATTGCCTTTGCTTCTTCCTTGGACCAGATTGGCACCTTTTCCAAAGATGTGCAGGATGCCGCTCTTTTAATGAATCTAATTGCCGGCGGTGATTCTATGGATTCAACCTGCGTAGATAAAGGAGTCCCTGATTATACAAAGTCCTTGATTAACAATGTTAAAGGTATTAAGGTTGCCTTGCCTAAGGAATATTTTGCCCAGGGGTTGGATCCTGAAGTTGAAGAAGCTGTGGGAAAGTCCCTGGACTTGCTAAAAGATTTGGGCGCAGAGATAAAGAAGATTTCCCTGCCTCATACTGAATATGCAGTAGCAGACTATTACATTGTAGCTACTGCCGAGGCCAGTTCCAACCTCGCTCGCTTTGATGGCGTGCAATATGGTTACAGAAGCTGCGACTTTTCCGATTTAATTGATATGTATAGAAAGACCAGAGGCAATGCCTTTGGTGCAGAAGCCAAACGCAGGATTATTCTGGGGACTTATGCCCTTTCCAGCGGGTATTATGATGCCTATTATTTGCGAGCCCTGAAAGTCAGGCGTTTGATTAAAGAAGATTTTGACCGCGTATTTAAAGACGTTGATTGCATTATTACTCCTACTTCACCCACAGTGGCCTTTAAGATTGGGGAAAGGATAGAGAATCCTTTGGCTATGTATCTTTCCGATATCTATACAATTCCGGTTAATTTAGCTGGTCTACCGGCAATATCTATTCCCTGCGGATTCAATCAAGAAGGTCTACCTATTGGTTTACAAATTATTGCTCGAGCATTTGATGAACAGACGCTATTGCGTACCGCCTATACCTTTGAGCAGAATACCGAATGGCACCAAAGAAAACCGAAGCTGTAAATAAGGAATATCAGACAGTCATTGGCTTAGAAGTTCACACACAGTTAGACACTAAGAGCAAATGTTTCTGTAGTTGCTCAACCGAATTTGGCCAAAGGCCAAATAGCCAGACGTGTCCGGTGTGTCTGGGATTTCCCGGAAGCCTTCCGGTTCTAAATGAATCTGCCCTGCGGCTTGCTCTGAAAGCCGCTTTAGCCTTAAATTGCCAGATTTCCAAATTCATTAAATTTAACCGCAAAAACTATTTTTATCCGGATTTGCCAAAAGGCTTTCAGATTTCTCAGTACGATTTACCTATATCGCACGACGGTTGGTTGAATATAAATACCGAAGGCAAAGAGAGAAAAATCGGAATTAGACGAGCGCATCTAGAAGAGGATGCGGGGAAATTAATTCACCGGCAGCAGGAAGAAGAAAGTTTGGTTGATTTTAACCGCACCGGCATTCCTCTTCTGGAAATTGTCAGTGAACCAGATATAAATTCTCCGCAAGAGGCCTATGATTATCTTTCGCAACTTAAGGCGATATTGAAATACTTAGAGGTTTCGGATTGTAATATGGAGGAAGGCTCTTTGCGTTGCGATGCCAACATATCTCTGATGCCCAAAGATGGGCATCAGGCCTTAGGTAAGAAGGTTGAGCTGAAAAACATGAATTCCTTTAAAGGGGTAAAACAGGCCTTGGAATATGAGGTGAACCGGCAGAGAGCACTTTTAGATAAGAAAAGTAAGGTTGTTCAAGAGACCAGGCTTTGGGATGTAGAAAAAGGCGCAACTGTTTCTATGCGCAGTAAAGAAGAGGCCCATGATTACCGTTATTTCCCCGAACCGGATTTGGTGCCCTTTGTTTTAGATGAAAGATACATTCAAAAAGTTAGAGAATCTTTACCGGAACTCCCCAAGGAAAAAGCCGAACGCTTTGTGCGCAAATATAAAATCCCTGAATACGACGCAGGTGTCTTAACTTCCGATAAATACCTGGCAGATTATTTTGAACAATGTGCGCAATTTTATCCTCGGCCCAAAATAATCAGCAACTGGATTTTGACTGAGCTTCTAGCCCATTTGAATAACCGTAATACGGAGGTCCGCTATTTAAAACTTAAGCCAAAAAGTTTCGTAGCTATTTTTCAGATGATTGATGAGGGCCTGATTACTGCTAAGATTGCCAAAGAAGTTTTACCGCAGATGTTGGACGGTGGATTTGAGGCCCGGGATATTGTTAAAGAAAAGGGTTTAGTGCAAATTACCGACGCAGGCGAATTGAAAGAGATTATCCAAGAGGTGATTGCCCAGAACCCAAAAGCCGTTAACGATTATCACCAGGGTAAGGCCAATGCCCTGACATTTTTAGTCGGCCAGATTATGCGAAAAAGTCGCGGCAAGGCCAATCCAGAGATAGCCAACAGAATTCTAAAGGAAAAAATGGAAAGGGGAGACCATGCGTAAAATTTTAATTCTTTGTTTAATTGTTATCGGTGCAATATTCTCACTTCGTCCCCAATTTTTAGTTGGCGCGGAAGAGAAGAAACCTTCTCCTTTGGGTCCTTTGCAATTTGAGACAAAAGAGTCTAAAGGTGCCAAAGACGACTTCTACAAAGAGATTGAGTTATTTACTGATGCCCTTACCTTGATTCGCTCTGATTATGTGGAAGAGGCCAAATATAAGGAACTAATCTATGGGGCCTTAAAGGGGATGCTACGGTCTTTGGACGATTACAGTCAATTTCTAGACCCCGACGCATATAAAGAGGTTAAGGTAGAGACAGAAGGAGAATTCGGCGGTTTAGGCATCCAGATTGCTATCCAGGATGGGCTGCTTACAGTCATTGCCCCCATCGATGATACGCCGGCCTTTCGTGCTGGTTTGAAGGCCAATGACAAAATCGTAAAGATAGAGGGCGAGATTACCAAAGATATCACCCTTATGGATGCGGTAAAGAAATTGCGCGGCAAACCCGATACCGAGGTTGCCGTAACCATAATGCGCGAAGGCGCGGAGAAACTCTTGGACTTTACTATTACCAGAGACATCATCAAAATTAAAAGTATTCGCAAGGCAAAATTGTTCGAAGACAACATTGGTTATATCAGGCTATCCGAGTTCCAGGAAAGAAGTCCTCAGGACCTGGAAGAGGCCTTACGTAAGTTAGAAAAGCTCGGTATGGATAATTTAATTCTGGATTTACGCAACAATCCCGGGGGACTGTTAGATTCCGCCGTCAAGGTGACAGAGAAGTTTATCCCGGCCGGTGAAGTAATAGTATCTACGCGGGGACGTAGGGATAAGCAAAATATGGTTTTCAGGTCGGGAAGAAGAGTTCAACATCGCAGCTATCCCTTGGTTGTTCTGATAAGTAAAGGCAGTGCCAGTGCCTCAGAGATTGCCGCAGGAGCGATTCAAGATTATAACCGGGGAATACTGTTAGGGACAAAGACCTTTGGCAAAGGCTCTGTGCAGACAGTTGTGCCTCTGGTTGATGGCTCGGCTCTCCGGCTTACCACTAGTAAATATTTTACTCCTAGTGGGCGATGTATTCATGAGAAGGGGATAGAGCCCGATGTAGAGGTTGAGTTTGTGGAGCAGGAGTTTAAAGAAACTGCTCCGGAAGAGACGGTATTTAAAAAAGTAGAAGACCAGGATGAGGATATCCAAAAGAAGGACGAGCCAAAAGAAAAAGAAGAAATCAAGGTTACGCTCCAAGATTTCATGCGAGCCCAGGGATTTTATGATAACCAGTTAGTGCGCGCAGTAGATTTATTAAAGGGGATTAAGATTTATAAAAAGCAACAAGTTTTACAGGAAAGCCCTTTATGAAAATAGGAAAGAATATTTTAGTTATATCTGTAATCCTTGTTGTAGTAGGTTTCTTTTTGATTTTTTGCTTAAAGAAGGTTTTCTTAAAAGCTCCTAAGGAGATTGCGAAAACAAAAATCGCCATAGTCATCGATGATTGGGGATATAATGTACGCTATCTAAATCTCTTAAAAGAAATTGACGTTCCGATAACTATATCTATTTTGCCTAACCTAAGATACTCATCTAAAATTGCCAGGTTTGTCAGAGACTCAGGCCTTGAAGTTATCTTACATCTTCCTCTTGAACCTGAGATAGGTAAACGAGGGCGTCTTGGGTGGGAACAAAATACGATTACTTCCCAGATGGATAGAGAAGAGGTTGTGGATACCTTGAATAATGCCTTGGTTAGTGTTCCTTATGCCTCGGGGGTATCTAATCATATGGGTTCTCTGGCTACCAAGAATAGACAGTTGATGTCGATAATCTTTGCGGAATTGAAGGAAAGAAATCTGTTTTTCCTGGATAACCTAGTGGTGAATGAATCTATTTGCCGCCAATTAGCCAAAGAAAACCAGATCAAGTATGCTGCCAGGGATGTCTTTCTGGATAATCTGGGTGATGCTGAATATATCAAGGGGCAATTCAGGCAGCTGAGGGAAATTGCCTTAGCCAGCGGAGAGGCTATCGGGATTGGACACGCAAAGCCTACGACCCTAAAAGTATTGAAAGATGAGGTTGCCTCGATGCAGGTAGAGGGAATAGAACTAGTATTTATTTCGGACTTGATTGAATAGAATAGATTATGTTAGTATTAGGTATTGAGACTTCTTGTGATGAGACAGCAATTTCCCTGGTAGAAAACGGACAAAACATTGTCTCTAATGTTGTTTCTTCAAGTTTACATTTACATAGAAAATATGGCGGGATTGTTCCCGAAATAGCAACTCGTTACCATGTAGAACTTATCAACTATGTTTTAGCTGAAGCAGAAAATCGGTCTGGCCGCAAACTGCGTGACATTGATCTGGTAGCCTGCGTTTACGGGCCGGGATTGGTGGGAGCGCTGCTCATTGGTATTTCTTTGGCTAAAGTTTTAAGCCTATCTTTGGATGTACCCTTAGTAGGTATAAACCATCTGCAGGCACATTTATATGCGCCTTTTTTGGGCAAACAAAAGATACAATTTCCTTTTGTGGGCTTGGTGGTTTCCGGCGGGCATACAAATCTCTTTTATATAAGAGATTACTTAAATTGGGAGGTTTTGGGAAGTACCCGCGACGACGCAGCTGGCGAGGCCTTCGATAAAGTAGCTAAGATTTTAAACTTAGGATACCCCGGCGGACCAATTATAGAAAGAATGGCCTTAAACGGAAGGCCGGATAAGATAAGATTTCCCCGTTCATACTTAGAAGAAGACAGCTTGGATTTCAGCTTTAGCGGGTTAAAAACTGCAGTGCTGTATTATGTGAAAGATAACTTTGCTCGTCGTGCGTCGTGCGTCGTGCGTCGTGCGTCAAAAAAATCAAAACGAAATAATAAAAACTTAATACGCAGTACGCAATACGCAATACGCAGTACGCAGATACCAGACATTGCGGCGGGTTTTCAAGAAGCAGTGGTGGAGATACTTGTAGAGAAGGCAATCAAGGCCTGCCTCCTAAAGAGAGTAAAAGACTTTGTCTTGGGTGGAGGAGTGGTAGCGAATCAGCGCTTAAGAGCACATTTAGGTAAAAGTTTAAAAAGGCAGGGTATAAATGTATATTTTCCTAAACTTGAATTTTGCCAGGACAACGCAGCTATGGTCGCAGGATTAGCATATCAGCAATACCTGCGAGGCGCAGTTTCCGATTTGGCTCTGGAGGCAGAGCCGTCGCTTATTGGTTGTTGAACCTATGCCTTAGGGGTGAGGTTCCATCCCAATTATTAGACCCTTCCTTAAAAAGGAAGGAGGAAGGTCTATCCTTTAGGATTAACAGAAGTTGAGGAACCTTACCCCAAGAAGCAGCTGGCGCATTGCCAAAAGCTTAAGGCCAGAAAAGGAAGGGATAAAGAATGTTTACACCATCGCAGATTGTCATCCGCTTACTGTTGGCTTTTATTTTATCTGGTTTGATTGGATTGGAGAGAGAAGTCCATGGCCGCGCAGCAGGCTTAAGGACCCATATTTTAGTTTGCCTGGGTTCGGCACTGATTATGCTTACATCTATGCACATGTTTCATCTCTATAAGGATGTAGCCGGAATAGATCCGACCAGGATTGCGGCCGGAGTAATTACGGGCATTGGATTTTTAGGTGCAGGCACAATCTTAAGATTTAGGGCCTCGGTGCGTGGTTTGACTACTGCCGCCAGTCTTTGGGCAGTGGCGGGAATAGGCTTAGCCATTGGCAGTGGATTTTACCTAGGGGCTTACGTAACTTCGGCTTTAGTGTTGTTTGTTTTATTCTTCTTGACAAAATTGGAAAGGGGCTTGGTGAGAAAAGACTGGTATAAAATACTTGCTGTGGAGACCAAAGGGCATGCGCAACAATTGAAGGATATTCGCTCTGTTTTGGCGGATTATAAAGTGGAAATTAGAGATTTCGAAATAAAAAAGAAACCAGACAGAGATAATGTGACGGTAGAATTGAATTTAAAACTTATGACCGATAGGCAGGATGATCAGATCCTTACGGATATAATGCGGATTAAAGGAATAGAAAAGGCAGGTTGGCAGGAGATATAGATGAGGAGAGATCCTTGACATCTTTGATGTCAAGGACTAATTCGTCCTCCGCTTCGCTCAGAATCGCAGTGCTGAGGAATGAAATGACTCAGTACGAAGAGAAGAATCTCACACAGCAACTTACGTTCATTTCATTCCGTAAGTTGCGTGCTCATTAGAGGAGGTGAAAGATGGTTTTTAGAGACAGAAAGAAAGAGAAGGAGCGCTCAAACGTTTTGCCTGAGCAAGAAAAGATTCTCGATGTGGATGCCAGTATGCAGGGGAGTTTGACTTTTCGTGACCCGGTAAATTTGCGTATCAATGGCAAATTTGAGGGGACTCTGGACACCAAGGGGAATTTGACAATAGGAGAGAGCGCTCAGGTTCAAGCTGATATTGTAGGTGAAGGCGTTGAGATTTGCGGTAAGGTCTCTGGTGATGTGGTTGCCACCAGTCGCCTCAGTCTTACCAAAACTGCATATCTGGTTGGAAATATCCAGACGCCTAGATTGAGCGTAGCCGAAGGTGCAGTTCTCCAGGGAAAATGCGAGATGAAGGCAAAGGAAGCAAAAGTTAATCGCTCTACAATACAGGAGATGTTGATGACTGTAGAGGAATTGGCTAAATATTTAGAAGTAGATGCCGCCTCGATATTGGACTGGGCCAAACAGGGCAGAATCCCTGCACAAAAAGAGGGCAGTAGCTGGAGATTTGACCGTACTAAAGTAGATAGCTGGATTGCCAGCGAAAAAATAAAGTAAGTGAGGACATAAGTTATGGAGCCATATTTAACGCTTAAGTGACATAACTTATATGTCCGAACTTATCCTTGGCATCAAAGATGTCAAGGATTTAATTCGTCCTTCGCTTCGCTTAAGGACTCGATGGACGATTCTGAACGACCGAA
>CAZEQA010000064.1:0-8520 GCA_964514265.1 uncultured Planctomycetia bacterium
TAATTATCAGATCGACGGTAAGGTTGAAGAGGTGATGGGCCTTGAACCCTTGGTAGATAAATGGCGGGCCTTTGGCTGGCATACGATTAATATCGATGGACATAATATTGCCGAAATCCTTGCGGCCTTTGATGAAGCCAAAGGCATCAAAGGAAAACCCACGATTATTATTGCCAAGACCACCAAAGGGAAAGGTGTCTCTTTTATGGAAAATGTAGTAGACTTCCACGGGAGGGCACCTACAGAAGAGGAAGCGAAAAAGGCATTAGAGGAGCTATCTTAAATGAAGCCCAGACTTATAGAACGAAGTGAAGATAAGTCTGTGGCTGAATTTATCCCCCCTGCTTTCTTGCGAAAGTCCCCGAAGGGGACGAAAGCAAGAAGGGGGGATAACTCACACAAACTAAAGCAGAACAAACTGAAGGAGATGGACTTACGTCACACTTCGTGTTCCATAAGTCCAGTGTTCGTTAAGTGAGTGAAAAACTTTACGCCAGAGATGCCTATGGCGAGGCGCTCATAGAATTGGGCAAGACAAACAGAAACATTGTGGCCCTGGATGCTGATTTATCTGCCTCCACCAGAACAGCAAAATTTGCCAAGAAATTCCCGGAAAGATTTTTTAATCTTGGCGTTGCCGAACAGAATATGATGGGGGTGGCGGCGGGATTAGCCAGTTGTGGCAAGATTCCCTTTGTGAGCACTTTTGCTATTTTTGGCTCAGGCCGGGCCTGGGATCAGCTGAGAAATACCATTTGCTATAATAAACTTAATGTAAAGATTGTAGTTACTCATGCAGGAGTTACCGTGGGTCCCGACGGCGCCAGCCACCAAGCCATCGAAGATATCGCTTTGATGCGCGCTATTTGCAACATGACGATCATTGTTCCTTGCGATGCCCCAGAGACAAAAGAGGCAATTTTTGCTTGTGCGCAATTTCAGGGGCCGGTTTATGTGCGCTTAGGAAGGCCTAAAGTTCCTACCGTGCTAAAAAAAGATAAATTTAAGATTGGCCAGGCGCGTATTTTACGCGAAGGTAAGGATATCAGTATCATTGCCTGTGGGATAATGGTGAAGCACGCCCTGGATGCCGCAGACATCCTGGAAAAAGAAGGACTAAGCGTGGGTGTGGTAAATATGCATACAATCAGACCGCTGGACAAAAAGACTATTATTGAATGTGCAAGACGTACAAAAAGGGTGCTCACCTGCGAGGAGCATCTACTTAGCGGTGGATTAGGAAGTAGCGTGGCCGAAGTTCTGGCTGAAAATATTCCCACCCCGATGACCATGATTGGCATCAGAGGCAGATTCGGGCAGTCAGGCAGCCCCGAAGATTTAATCAAGGAATATCACTTAAGTTGCGACGACATTGTCCAGGCCTGCCGGAACTTAATGAGTAAAAAATAGATAGAGAGAAATTCTATTGCTAAACCGTTAAACTGCTAAATTGAAAAAACAATATAACAATATAACAGTATAACAATTTAACAATGTAATTTTATAAATGAAGACACTTACACTCAAGGCCCCAGCTAAGATAAATCTTTATTTGCATGTGTTGGACAAAAGACCCGATGGTTTCCACAATATTGAGACTATCTTTGAAAAGATAGACCTGTGTGACAAAATTATTTTAAAAGAACGAAAACGGGGCATTAAGCTCCTCTGCCGCCCTAAACTTGTGCCGGGGGATAAGCAAAAAAATCTCGGTGCTAGGGCAGCGCAGGCATTACTGGCAAAGACAAACCTCAAACGCGGCGTAGAGATACGGATAACAAAAAAGATTCCTGTGGCCTGTGGTTTGGGTGGAGGAAGTTCAGACGCCGCCTCTGTACTTTTGGGTTTAAACAAACTTTTCTCTTGTAAGCTCTCGCGGAAGGAACTTTTGCAGATAGCTGAGCAGCTTGGGGCTGATGTCCCCTTTTTTCTTTTGTCTGCATCCCGGGCGATGGGCCGGGGTAAGGGAGAGGTCTTGACTCCCTTGAGATTAAAGAGAGAAAACTGGTATATCTTGGTGTATCCTAAGGGGCTAGCGCTTTCTACCCGGAAGATGTATCAAGACCCTAGAATTACCTTGACAAAGGCGCCTTATGGTGTTAAAATTGTGCGTTGCGCCTTAGAAAAAGGCGACTTAACTGCTTTAGATGAAACAAGTTTCAACAGCTTCGAGTCAATTCTCAGGAAAAAATATAAACAGATCTTACAAATTAAAAAGGCCCTTAAATCTTTGGGAGCTTACGCAACTTTGGTCTCTGGAAGCGGGCCTTGTGTTTTTGGGATTGCTCAAAGTCGAAAGGAGGCGATGGATATAAGCAGAAACTTACGTGCGCAAGAAAGAGATTGGCAGGTAATAGTTGCAAAGACTTACGTTAACAACAGCAAAAGGGAGGATTAAAAGAAAGATGGAAATCACAGAGGTAAGAATGTTTTTGCGAGATAATCCAGCAACGAAACTGCGGGCATATGCCACGATTACTTTTGACAATGCCTTTGTGGTTAGAAATATAAAAGTTATTGAGGGCAACAAAGGTTTGTTTGTCGCAATGCCTTCCCGGAGAATTGAAGAGCCCTGCCCCAAATGCGGGGCCAAAAATTCTCTGCGGAGCAAATATTGCAATCAATGCGGCAGTCAACTTCCACAGAAAGAATTCAGCCAGGCCCACGAACAGGCGCATACAGAACTGACAGCTTCCGGAGAGAAGACGGGCCGTCGTTCCGAACACAGAGATATTGCGCACCCCATTAATATGGGGACAAGGGAATATATTCAGAAGAAGATTCTCCAGGCCTATGAGGCGGAGAAGGGCCAAAAGACACAGGGTGTGAGTGATTCGGCAGGCTTTGGGCAGATATAAAAGGGCAAAACGACTGTTACGCTTAAACGATATTGCCCGGTGGTGAAATGGGTATTCACACCGGCCTTTGCAGCCGCACGTTTAGGTTCTCCCGAATGTAGATACTTCTTAAGAACTTCTTTCCCGATTGCAGAGTTTCTTGAGGAAGTTCTTCGTGACCCCGAAGAGTTTCTTCGAAGAAAAACTACATTCGGGGCGGGATCCCGTAAAAATTTTTGATATTTGAAAACGGACTAATAAATAGTTTTTGCCCGGTAGTGTAATGGTAGCACAGCAGCTTTTGGAGCTGCGCGTCTAGGTTCGAATCCTAGCTGGGCAGCCAAACAAAATTTTTACGGGAGAATCCAGGCCGGGTAGCTCTCAAATAGGAGTAGAATTTTTGAAAAACATTGCAGGGATAATTCTGGCGGCGGGAGAAGGGGTACGGATGGACTCCGGCGTCCCCAAGGTCTTACACAAAATTTGCGGTAAGGTGATGCTTAAGCATATGTTGGATCTTTTGCATCAATTGGAAATCAAAAGGAGTATCGTAGTTATCGGACACAAACAAGAATTGGTCAAGGAGATTCTCAAAAGGCACCACACAAAAATCAAGACAATCAGACAGCCAAAACTTTTAGGCTCTGCGGATGCCGTCTGGCAAACAAGGACTTCCTTGGCCAACTATAAGGGAGATGTACTTGTTGTTTACGGAGATACGCCTTTGATAACTTACCGGAGCCTTAAAAAGTTAATTCAACTCCATAGAGATAATCAGGCAGCATGTACTATTTTGACCGCTGTTACAAAAAACCCCACCGGCCTTGGTAGAATTGTGCGAACTGAAGATAATCGCATCCTCAAGATAGTTGAGGAGCAAGACGCCGATACATATGAACGGGCGATCGGAGAAGTCAATGTGGGTGTCTATTGTTTTAGAGCGAAGGAGCTCTTTTCGGCCTTAGAAGAGGTAAAATGCGATAATGTAAAGAATGAATACTATTTAACTGACACCATCAAGATTTTGACTGCCAGGAGAGCAAAGGTAGAGAGTGTTTACACAGAGGATGAGCAAGAGGCATTAGGCGTGAATTCGCGCTACGATCTTTCGTGCGCCAATAGTGTAATAAATAAAAGGAATCTTGATAAATTGATTAGCCGGGGGGTGACAATTGTCGACCCCGCCACGACCTTCGTATATGGTGAAATAGAAGCCGGCCGCGATACGATTATTTATCCGCATACTGTTATTGAAGGTAAAGTAAAGATTGGCCGGGCCTGCCACATTGGCCCTTTTGCCCATCTTCGCTCCGGTACTATACTGGAAGACGCTGTGCAGATTGGGAATTTCGTGGAAATAGTTAGGGCAAGAATCTTCTCAGGCTCCAAGATAAAGCATCACAGTTATATCGGCGACGCAATTGTAGGAAAAGATGTGAACATCGGCGCCGGTACCATTACGGCAAATTATGACGGGAAAAACAAAAATCCTACCCTTATTGGTGATGGGGCCTTTATCGGTGTAGGTACTATTTTGATTGCCCCCGTTAAGGTGGGCAAAAAGGCAGTTACCGGAGCGGGCAGTGTGCTTACTAAAGGTAAAAATGTTCCACAAGGCGTAACTGTGGTAGGTATCCCCGCTAGGATTTTGAAGAAGAAAAGAAAATACGGAAAAAGCGCCTGACCCCTTTTTGAAAAAGTTAGAGGTGAAAGATGTTTGATAAATTGGCTGTATTTTCTGGTAATGCCAATCCCAAGTTGGCAGGAGATATCTGCAAGAATTTAAGGGTTAGATTGGGCGATACCCTGATATCTAGATTCAGCGAGGGAGAAATCCGCGTTAAGATTAATGAAAATGTGCGCGGAAAAGATGTGTTTGTAATTCAGCCGACCTGTCCTCCTGCGAATGAGAATATGATGGAACTGTTAATTATGCTTGATGCTTTCAAGCGGGCCTCGGCCGAGCGCATTACCGCGGTTTTGCCATATTATGGATATGCGCGCCAGGATAGAAAAGACCAGCCCCGCGTTCCCATTACGGCCAAACTTGTAGCCGACCTAATTACTGTAGCCGGGGCATCCAGGGTTTTGACTATTGACCTGCACGCCGGACAAATTCAGGGGTTTTTTAATATTCCCGTAGACCATCTCTATGCCATAAATACCTTTATAGAATATTACGATAACTTGTCTTTGCAAAACTTAGTAATTGTCTCTCCTGATGTAGGAGGTATCAAGATGGCCCGGGCCTACGCCAAGAGATTTAATGCGGATTTGGCCATAATTGATAAGCGCAGGATCAATTCCGAAAAGACTGAGGTGATGAATATAATGGGCGAGGTGGAAGGGAGAAATGCCATTATTGTTGACGACCTCGTCGCCACTGCCGGTTCTTTGGTAGAAGCAACCCAGGCCTTAAAAGGGCATGGCGCAGAAGATATCTACGCCGCTATTACTCATCCAGTGCTTTCCGGACCGGCGCTGGAGAGGATTGAGCATTGCGCTTTAAAACAACTTGTGGTCTGCGATAGTATACCTGTGGAAGATTTTAAGATTCATCCCAAAATAAAGGTGCTTTCGATAGCCCCTCTACTTGCCGAGGCAATTAAGAGGATTCACCGTGAAGAGTCGGTGAGCTGCCTGTTTGATTGATATTGAACACAGCTATAAGCGGAGCGAATAGACGATGAAAGAGATAAAATTAAAGGCTAAGCTAAGAGAAGAAATTGGGAAAGAAGCTGTGAAGAAGCTCAGGCGCCAGGGTCTTGTTCCTGCGGTAGCTTACAAAGGCAAAAAGAGCGTCAACATTAAAGTGCCGGCTAAAGATTTTTTGGATGTAATTCATACAAAGGCCGGGGAAAATGTGGTGATTAATTTACAAGTTGAAGGCAAAGAGGCATCGCGTACCGTTATCATTAAAGAGATTCAATATCATCCTATCAAGGAAGGTATCCTCCATATTGATTTTAATGAGATTTCTTTAACCGAAGCGATAACCGTAAAAGTGCCTATTAAAGTTTTGGCTGAGGCCGAAGGTGTTAAAGAGGGAGGGGTGTTAGAACATATTCTCTGGGAAGTGGAGGTAGAATGTTTGCCCACCCAAATCCCGGAAGACATCCCCGTAGATGTTTCAAGCCTGAAAATTGGCGATTCCATATTGGTGAAGGACTTACAAGTAGATCCGCCAGTTAAGATTCTCAACGATCCCGAAACAACAGTTATCACCCTGGCTGTGCCTCACGTAGAAGAGGCCGAACCCGTAAAACCCGAAGGGGAATTAGCAGAGCCAGAAGTAATTACGGAGAAAAAGCCTAAAGAAGAAGAGGTCTCTGCCGAAGAGGCCCAAGAGTCCTCCGGGCCCGGTGCCCGTAAGGCCGCGGGTAAGCAGCCAGAGTAACAGAAGAAAAAAGAGTAGAAGAGTTTCCGTGAAAGTAATTTTGGGGCTGGGCAATCCTGGTATAAGTTATAGATTTAGTCGTCACAACTTAGGATTTTTAGTAGTCAAAAGTTTAGCACGCGCAGAGTCGATAAAGATAAAACAGAGAGCCTTTAATTGTCTTTTAGGCAAAGGCCGGATAGAAAACCAGGGAGTGCTTTTAGGGTTTCCTTTGACCTTTATGAATTTAAGCGGAGAGGCAGTTGCTTCGATAGTAAAACAAAAGAAGATAAAGCTTGCGGATTTATTGATCATCTTGGACGATGTAAATTTGCCTTTGGGTAAAATCCGTATCCGGGCCAAAGGGAGTCAGGGGGGGCATAAAGGCCTGCGCTCAATTATAGAGAGATTAGGAACGAAAAACTTCGCTCGTTTAAGAATCGGTGTGGGCCTACCTCCAGAAAATGCAAAAGGGAATAGGCTTACCAGGCACGTATTAGGGCGCTTTAATAAAAGAGAAATTAAAATTATCAATGAGGCAACAGAATTGGCCGCAAGCGCAAGCGTAGTTTGGATAAAGGCCGGTATTGCAACAGCAATGAGTAGGTTTAATTAAAGGAGGTTAAGTGTGCCCTCATATGAAGCGATGTTTATTTTAAAACCGGAGTTAAAAGAGGAAGTGCAAAAGGACCTCGTTAGCCGACTGGAAAAAATCTTGAAGGAAAACGAATGCGAAATAAAAAGTTCGCAGGTCTTTAGTAAACGCTATCTTGCTTACGAGATAAATAAGTGCAAAGAAGGCCTTTATTACCTAATGAATTTTTCCGCCCCCACCGGTGCGGTTGTTTCAAAATTAAAGCAGGCCTGTAACATAAATGAGCTTGTCTTAAGGTTATTGGTTATTAAGAGGAGGAGGTAGAGAATGGCTAATTTTAATCGCGTACTTTTAATGGGTAATCTGACGCGCGACCCGGAGTTAAGGTATACTCCCAGCGGAACTGCTGTAACTAATTTAAGGCTTGCTGTAAATAGGAGATTTAGGACTCAGGCCGGTGAGGTAAAAGAGGAGACCGCATTTATTACTGTGGTGGCCTGGGGAAAACAGGCAGAGACCTGCACTCAATTTTTAAGTAAAGGAAGGCCTATATTTGTGGAAGGCAGGTTACAGATGCGTTCTTGGGAAGGCTCTGATGGACAGAAGCGCAATGTATTAGAAGTAAGGGCTTCTCGCGTCCAATTTTTAGGCAAACCCCCGGTTTCAGAAGAAACGACGCAGCTAAAAGAGGAATCGCTCGATGCCCTGCTTAGCGACGATGTCCAACATCCATCTTCATCTGGCGAAGGAAAAGATTCCAACCCAAAAGAAATACCTTTTTAGAACCGGAGTAGACCGATGAAAAAGCCTATACTTAAGAAAAGAAAACAACTAAAACGACAATTCTTCAGGAAGAGGGTCTGTATGTTTTGCACCGAGAAGACCAAGGAAATAGACTATAAAGATATAGCCAAATTAAGCAGGTTTATTACTGAAAGAGGCAAAATGGCGCCCCGTCGAATATCAGGGGTCTGCGCCAGGCATCAGAGAAAATTGTCTTCGGCAATTAAAATGGCACGTTTCATAGCGCTTTTACCTTTTGTGAAGAAGTAGACAAAATATGCAGGTTATTCTTAAAAAGGCAATTGAGAAATTGGGGAAAGAAGGTGAGATTGTCTCTGTAAGCAGAGGCTTCGCCAGAAACTTCTTGCTTCCCAAGGGGTTCGCCTTGCCAGCCACAGGTGCCAATTTAAAGATTGTTGAGCAGGGAAGGAAGAAGGTGGCTCTGCGCCAGGAAAAAGAAAAGAAAGAAGCAGAAGAGTTAGCGCAAAAGATTAGTTCTAGCTCCTGTACGATTACTGTGCGGGCAGGGCAAGACGGAAAACTCTATGGTAGCGTAACTAATCAGGATATTGCCCAGGCTTATAAATTAGAAGGAATTAATATTGATAAAAAGAAAATAGAACTTCCCCAACCGATTAAGGAAGTGGGCGTGTTTAAGATAGACGTAAGGCTACATCCTGAGGTGAACGCACAAGCCAAGGTTTGGGTAGTCAAGGAATAATAAAATGGCGATTAGAAGCATTAATAATAAGGAAATCAGGGATATCAAGGATGTCGCGTTAGAGAAGATGCCGCCACAGAGTATAGAGGCGGAGATTGCGGTGTTGGGTTCGATGCTGATTGAAGAAGAGGCCATTGGTTATGCTGTAGAGATAGTTAAGTCTCCTTTCTTTTATAAGGACGCTCATCAAGAGATATTTAAGGCTATC
>CAZEQA010000065.1:0-8484 GCA_964514265.1 uncultured Planctomycetia bacterium
TCTCCACGGATTTTGTCCGGGAGGGTGCGTCCTCTTTAAGGTTGTTGGCTGATTTTCCGGGAGGAAAATGGACAGCAGCCTATCTTGAGGTCCAGGAGTATCTTGACTGGACGCCCTATCAGAGCATATCCGCAGATGTATTTTTACCCGCAGATGCGCCTTTGGGCTTGCGGGCAAAGATTATCTTGACCGTAGGTGAAGACTGGAAATGGACCGAGATGAACCGCATGGTCAAATTGATGCCGGGTGAGTGGACAACGGTTACCGCCAGTATTATCCCCGGAAGCAATGATTGGCGAAGAACCGAAGTAACCGATGAATTCCGCGCTGATGTGCGCAAACTCGGCATCAGGGTTGAGTCAAATATGCGCCCGCTCTACAAAGGCCCAATTTATATTGATAATCTACGGATGGAATGATTAAATGAAAAGAATTTTAATTTTTACTTTTTTGCTGGTTGCAGGTTTATGGCCGGCATCTTCATTTGCTGATACCGCGATGGTAATGGCCAACGGCACTTTTGATGTGCCGGATATCTTTACTTTAGAGTTCTATGACCGGGAGCCGGATAAATATCTTTACACCACAAATATTCCCTTCACCAATATGGACCCGACCAAGACCTGGGTGGCCGCTGATGAAAGAGCAGCGAATGATCAGAAAAACGATTTAGGATTATTATGCAAAAGCAATCTGGGAGAGGTGTGGTATTTGAAGATCCAGGGAAGCCCCAATGACTTTTTCTTGAGTAAGATAAAATACGGTTTGTGGCGTCCCTGGAATATGAAACTCGGCCAACCCGCTGATGGAACCCTGAACGAAGGCTGGTATCCTCTACCACCCAGTTCTACCGGAGTCTATACGGCAGGAGTTGGTGATTTAAGCAATTTAGGCGAGGAGTGGTGGCAGCAGGGTACACTTTGCGGCTTTAGTCTTGCCATTGACCCCAGCAGATTGGACCCAACGCAAATATATCACACCACAATCCAGTTTACAATGACTACTACACCATAGATCTTGGCTGAAGCAGAATAACTAAAAAAGATGGATTTATGCCGCATTTTGTGCTACCATAAGTCCGGTACTCATTGAAGACATCCTATGTCAAATGAAAAATCGATGAACCTAAATAAGATCCTTGATACTTTCGTGTCAAGGATTAATTTGCGCATATAACTTACGTCGCACTGTGTGCTCCGTAAGTTATGCGCTCATTAAAGGGAGGTGGAAGTTAATGAATAAGCTATTAGTAACAGCCATAATGGCTACCTGCTTGTTTTTCCTGGCTACTATTGCTTGTCCAGCGGACGAACAACTCTCATCCACTGTTAATGCTACAGTGGATAACATATTTTCGATGGAATGGGAAACCAATGGTACCTATGTTACTTATCCGAATGGCGGCCCTATAAATTTTAGCAATGTTAGTCCTGCTTCGGACCTAAACTATGCGGATGGGCATACTACCCAGCACCCAGATATTGCCTTGATATGTAAGAACAATGAGACCCCGCAATGGGGGATAAAGACCAGCGTATCAGGTGATTTAGCGGGAAATTTACTATACTACTTGCCAAAGCCGACCGTAGATGGTGTGGCGACTACCGGTACAGTAGTTGGTGGCACGCCAGGATCAGGGGACCCATGGCCAGTTATATCTAATAACGCTACCATCTACAAGTCCGGAGACGATAACGTTAATACACCTTTCGGATCTTACTGCGGTATGAGCATAGGAGTAAACGGCGGTGGATTATCGCCAAAAGCACAAGGCGTCTCCATTAGCGGTACTATTACCTTCACTATGACGCAGAGTAGTTTATAATAGTAGTATCGTTTTTGGAATCTATTCTAGTTGTGTTGTGTGGGGCACAAACGCTGTAAAAAAGCGCTAAGGGATGCGTTGTGTCTTACGAAAGGAGCTGAAATATAGATGCGTAGGTGGGGATTAGGTTTTATAAAGGCCTTGGCCTTAATAACTATTCTTCTGGTAGGACCACGTAATGGAATTGCCCTTGATAGTTCGGTAACTACAACCGTGAATGTTACCGCAACAAGCATATTCTCTATGGAATTTTATGTTGACCAGAATGTGGTATATTCTAGCACCGTTCCATTTAGTAATGTTGACCCCGCCCAGACCTTTGTATATCCTGACGGAAGAAGAGAAGACGACGGAAAGAGCGATACCGGGGTGGTATGCATTACCAATTTAGGGATTCCCTGGTATTTGAAGATTCAGGGGACATATTCCGAAGGATTGCCCGAAGGTTGTATAAAGTATTATTACTCCCAACCCTGGGACAGGAATACAGGATATCAGACAGGCGGGGCCTTAGCTTTCAATGAGGAATGGCGGCCGCTACCGCAAGGAGCGATTACCATATATGGTTCGGGAAGCGAGGATACAATTAACACACCTTGGGGCACACTCTCCACCTTTAGTTTTGCTGTTGACCCCAGGGGCCTTAGCTCTGAGCGCATATACACAGTATCGGTAACATATACAATGACCACTGCGCCTTAAATATGTATATATCCGGGATTAAAAAGAATCAATTATCCATATTTATTGCAATAATACTATTACTCTTGGTGCCGCTTGTTTGCCGGGCTGAGCAGGATACGGAAGATGTGTTTGCCTCGGTTGTTGTCCTGCCCACCTTTAAAATAGAGGTTGACAATAACTACCTTGACTTTGGCCTGGTTAATCCGGGAGAGAGCGTAACATTAAAACAAGGCACATATTACAACGAGATAGGATGTATCTCTAACAAAGGGCTCAAGTATTATATGAAGCTGCACATCCTCGGTGATATTATCGGCTCGAAAGAGAGTAAGATATCGCCGTCAAGTTTTAAGTGGAGGGTTTATGATGCCAGCGGCTCCGGGACGGCTGTAACAGAATGGCAGGAATTTTCCAATGAACCTGTAGTTGTTTATACCAGCGGCGCGGAAGATGAGATAGGAAGCGCCTGTAGAATACGCCTTCAATATAAACTCGACTTACCCTCCTCGGCGAGAGGAGGCCACTACAGTTTAAAAGTGGCTTATCTAATTACGGAGGAAGAATAATGTTGAAGAAGTTAGCTGCCTTTCTGTTTGTTTTTCTTGTTTTACCAAGCCAGACTTTTGCCACTTTTGATATGTCCCTGGGCGCAGGTTACCGGACTGTTGATTTCGGAGCTATGGAGCTGGGTGAGGAAAAGACGCTTTCCAGAAGAGGCGGTTACGAACACCAGTTTAATTTTACTTCCGACAACGGAAGAAGGTGGTATTTTAAGACCCAGCTCGTTAGACCTTTTAGCTGCGGCGGATAGTTGAAGAGGTAAAAGATGGCAAAGGCATTGTTTCTGCCAGTATCTCAAGGCCTAGCCCTTTTTCCACCCATCCCGTGTTGATATATACAAGCACCAACAGCGATAATACCGGCACCGAGGTCCAGATCCGGCTTAGATATAAGTTGAAGATTCCCCAGGAACAGGCAGCAGGTAGCTACACCGCCCATATTAGATTTATAATGGCGGAGGAATTATGAGTTTACCCATAAACACGAAAAAATCAGCTTTTTTAAGCGCAATATTGATTTCTTTATTTTTATTTGATTGTTGCGCCTATGCGATGAAGATGAATATAGACCCTCCGAGGGTGGAGATAGCTGTTAATCCCGGGCAGGAAGAAAGCGGGCATATAGCCGTTTTCAATGACGACGAAGACGAACCGATGCACGTAAAGGCGTATATCAATGACCTGGTCTATCTTCCCGACGGAAGTAATGACTTTCTTACCCCGGGGAGTACGCCATGGAGCGTTGCCGATTGGCTGAAGATAGGCCCTACCGAATTTGATATAGCCCCCCAAGAAGAGATGAAAGTGCGCTATATCGCCGATGTTCCCGAAGGGGTTGAAGGCGGCAGATACGGCGTTGTCTTCTTTGAGGTATCGCCGCCTCTGGAGAAGCTGAAAGGCAAGACAGGCGCAGCGATAAATATAAGACTGGGCTGCATCTTTTTGATCACAGTCAAGGGGACAGAACAATATAATGCCGAGCTTGAAGATTTAGTAGTTGGTAAACCCGATGAAAACGGGGTTTTGGAAATACGCTGCACTATAAAAAATAACGGCAATGTTATCATCAGACCGAACGGCCCGCTAAAGTTCATTGATTCTTCCCGGACCGAAATAGGGCAACTCCAGGTCAATGAGGAAAAATCAGGGATTTTACCAGGAACAAGCAGACAATTCTTTGCTCGATACGATAAAGCTAAGATTGTTCCCGGAGAGTATTTCGCTCAGGTAGTTTTAGATTACGGTGGAGATGTCCTCTTGGGAGGACAGGCCTCGTTTAAGATAACTAAATAATATGCGTTACTAAATAAAGGGGTCAGTCAAAAGTGGTGATCCCTTTTTTGTCCTTTGTTATTGAAACCTTTTAAAATGTTCAGGAAAACTTTATTTCTAATTCTATTTGTTGTGCTTGGCCTAAACATCTGCGTGCCTTGCGGGTCGGCTGGTATGATTGTTGATTTTTTGTTGGAGATAGCTGAGAAATATTATGAAAGAGGCAATTTTAAAGAGGCGTTGCACGAGCTGAACAAGGCATTATTAGTAGAGCCGGAGCATCAAGAGGTCCGCAGGTTCATAGAAAAGATAGAGAAAGAACAGACAGAGCGAATAAAACCTGCCAGGGAGAAGAAAGAAATAAAACGAAGAAAGCTTGCCAGGGAGAAAAGAGCGATAGAGGAGAAAAGGGCAATAGCACGACTTGAAAGGCCTGAGTTGGAAGCAGAAGCGGAAAGAAAAAAGAGGCAGCAAATTGAGGAAGAGGCAAAGGAGCGAGAAGCGCGCCTGAAGATGAAGATAGTAGAAGCCGGGGAGAGAAAAGGGAGATTAGAATTAGGGAGGGAAATAGAGGAAGAGAAGAGACCAATAATAGCTGAAGAGATTCCAGCAAGAGAAGAAGAACTAGTTCTGCCTGAGATGTGGGAACCTGAGGTATTGGAAGAGGAGGAGAAGATAATCGAGGTGCAAAAGATGCCGCCGGCAGCCAAAGAAGAAATAGCGCCTAAGTGGGTGAGGCCGAAGCCAATGGAAATGATTACATCCGGGGAATTAGAAGATTACCGCCTGTTTAGCGAGGTTAAAATATTTATCAACGGCGAGCAGATAGAGATAGGCCCTATCATTATTAAAGGTAATGAGATTTGTCTTCCTTTAGAGAAGACAACCCAGGCCTTGGGTTTAGTAGTATTTTCTCCGCAAAAAGATACTCTAATAGTTATTAGTGCCGAGGGGTTACCGCTGGAGTTTAATATTGGTAAAGGGGAGGTTTTGGTAAACCAAAAGCCCTTTTTGGTTATCCCGGCCCCTTTAGCTATTTATGATGGTAACGTTATGCTCAACCTGGATTCTTTACAAGAGGCACTGGGTATTTCCTGTGAGTATTTTCCGGATACCAATACCGTAAAAATAACAAAAGGATTGCAAGCGGAGTTTAGCACCTTTACCATTGAAAGACCCGCGCCTGCTGTTGAAGAAGAAAGGATTGAAAAGGTAGAAGAGCCAACAAGGACAGAACCTCCTCCGCCGCGCGAAATGAGAAAGGAACTATTGCCGAGAGAATATTATCCCGATGTCGACTTTAAACTCGATTCTAGTTTTAGATATTTTGGCGATATGTTTGAGCACAGACGGACAAGATATATCGAGCATTATTTAAAGGGGAAGATGTATGGAGTTGATGTATACGGCCATTTGAGTATGAGGGATTATGAGACAGATGAGAAAAGGACATTTAAAGAAGATGGCCAGCATCTAAGTTTCTTTAAAGAAGGCAAGGGCATAAAGCTCCTTGATAATTATATCCGGCTTCCCGGGGTGCGGACGCAGTCCCAGTCTTATTGGGGGTTAGAGCTGGATTATGAGGCTGCCCCGGTGAAAAGCTATGCCTGGATAGGAGAAATGGACCCTGTATATATTCCCTCGCCTGAGCTGGGGCATTCGGTAAGATATTTCGGTAACCTCTATGCCTCAAGACAGGATTGGATAGATAGGCCTCAGTTCCGCCTTTCCGCTGTAGAGTTATTTACGCATAGCCATAGCGAATTTTCAGAACATAGCGGCTCGACCGCCTATCCCAGCAAGAATTTTGTCTATTTAGTGGATAGCGATTGGCAGATATGGCCGCAACTCAATTTCTATAATACCTTTGCCCAGTCTATTTATAACGCAGATAACGAGCGCGATGCAGTTGTCAGTGACTGCGACTTTAAATCGGCAATTATGCTTGATTATGACCGCTTTAAGCTGAATTCTTCTTTTGAATATGTGGGAGATAGATATGCCTCTTTGGGCATCCCCTCGACATATCAGGATTATATCGGCGGAGATGTGAGTACAAATTTCAAAATAAAGGACTTCTTGACCCTGAACATTTCAGGAAATATGAACAGGGATAATGTCGCATTTGATGAGGGCGTTCCTAGCTCACACTCAAGAGGCATTTCCACAAGCGCCAATCTCGGTCTTCCCTGGAGGCAAAATCTTAATTTCGGGTACAATTATAATCGTTATCTTACGCGCGGAGGCCTTCAGAATGCCTCGGGTAGCGAATATAATAGTTACAGGATTAATTATTATAAGACCCTGGAGGCAGCCTCGCTTCAATTGGGATGGCAGCATTATAGAATGGATCCCCTGGCCTCAAACACAGGGAGTATGTTTTTCGATACCTATTCCGGGACCATATATAAGAGCTTTCCGAACTTAGGCGGCTCTTATCTGAGGCTTTATCAGGATATGACGAAGAGAAAGTCTCTGGCTATGGGCAATGTGCCGACTACCTCTACCTGGAACACAAGCCTTTCCGCACGATATTATTTAGTATCCAATCTTAGCCTTACCGGAGACTGCAGGGTGCGGACTACTCAGGAACAACAGGCAGAAGATACCTCTATTATGTCTTTTTCAACCGGGGCAGACTACAGGCTTTCCCCGGATACGTCCCTCAATCTTACCTATGAGGCAAGTAACGTTGACTTACGTAACGACCCCTCTACGGAGGACTGGTCGATTCTATTCTATATTCGGCATATCTTTGACATTAAAACTGCTGAGAAATGGGGCAAGGTTATGGTCAGTGTCTTTGAAGATTTAAATGGAAACGATACCAGGGATGAGGCAGAAGAAGGATTGGAAGACGTCCTTGCTTATGTTATAAAAGGAAGAGGTGCGAGAACCGATTCCCACGGCCGGGCGTTAATTGAAAAGGTAGTGCCTGGTGAGAGAAAGGTGAGCTTAGATATGCGCGGCCTTCCAGTTGAGATGGTAATAAAAGGCGACCCGACAAAAGAGGTTACGGTAGAGCCATTAAAGACGCAACAGGCAACCTTTATTGCTGTTACGACCGGCAAGATAGCAGGAAGGGTATTTGTGGACACAGACAACGACGGGACCTTTGACAAGGGTATCGATATTCCTATTCCAAACGTGAGAATATTCTTAAGCCCCGAATACAAAGACACCCTTTCCTTTTCTGATGGTAGCTATCGCTTTAATTATGCCTACCCGGGACGCTGTAAGGTTAACGTAGACTTAGAATGGGTGCCTAAAGAGTATAAAATAGTTTTGCCGGAAACACAGGATATAGAAGTTGAATCTCGCGAGACAACCGAAAACGTAGATTTTATTTTTCAGGGACGGGCACTAAAAATTAAATATTTTTAATGGTATAGGAAAGTATATAGCGGATACCACTGCGAAAATCGCTAAAAGGTCATCGCCGAAGGCGATTTTCTTGTCAAGAACCGATTAAAGCCTGTCGGTTATAGTATATATCTTTTCCCCTGAAGATTTGACATCCGGCATTTGCTCTTTTATATATGGCTGCCTCATCGATTGGTCTTTTGCCAGTTCTTTTACCATGCCGGCATTTTTATCATCCGGCAACAGATTGGCTTGAGGCTTTGCCTTTACCGTTATCACCACTGTTGTGGTCAGGCCTTGCGAGCGAGCAAACGCCACCTCAACTACGCAGAAACTCATCAGAACAAAAGCCATAAGTGCAGGTATCATTTTTGCTCTGCGCATCTTCTCCACCTCCCCCACACAGTTACGCAAAGCTAACCCGCGACTCGCAAGCCTAACAAAAAACCCTAAGCTAACTTTTGAAAAGCCTAGGGTCTTATTTTGCCGCTTGGCAGCCCCGGCCGCCCTACCCTTTTGACTATTTTGGGTTTAGGCCCCTGGCTTTGCGCCCTATCCTTTCGGCCCCGAATGAAGCCTCTTCTTAAGAACTTCTTCGGGGTCCCGAAGCACTTCTCCTTTGAGAAGCCACATTCGGGAATAGTTAACCTTTATCATTCGGCTTTAACTCTTCCAGTTATAAGTATATATCAAAAATGCCGGAAAGTCAAGGTGGCACGTATTGTTGGTCGCGTCAACAAAATTCTGTAAATTCTTTTAAGGACTTACCCTTCCATTGAT
>CAZEQA010000066.1:0-8274 GCA_964514265.1 uncultured Planctomycetia bacterium
TCAAGAGAATCGCCAAAAGCCTTGACTGTCTGGGCAATATCCTCTTCGGTCACAGCGGCCGTCACTTCAATCTTTTTCTTTTTCCAGGTTTCCCTCATCTTTTCAAGCTCGACTTTTGCCTCTCTCTCCTGGTCCCTAAAGTGAGCGGCCTTCTCAAAATCCTGACTCTTTATCGCCGCCTCCTTTTCTTTTCTTATCTGGCCAATTTTATTCTCCACATTCTTTAAATCAGGAGGGACGGTAAGCGCAGAGAGTCGTGCCTTTGCTCCCGCTTCATCAATCAAATCTACTGCCTTATCGGGAAGATAGCGTCCGGTAATATATCTGTCAGAAAGTTTGGCTGCCTGCTCCAGGGCCTCGTCGGTAAACTTAACTTTATGGTGGGCCTCATATCTGTCCCTTAGGCCTTTTAAGATTTCGATTGTCTCTTTTACTGTCGGGGGTTCAACCATAATGGTCTGGAACCTGCGCTCCAGGGCAGCATCTTTTTCAATGTATTTACGGTACTCATCTAAGGTAGTAGCGCCAATACACTGGGTCTCTCCGCGGGAAAGTGCGGGTTTTAAAATATTAGAGGCGTCAATTGCGCCTTCCGCACCGCCAGCGCCCACCAAGGTATGTAATTCATCAATAAACATCACAATGTTTTCTGACTTTTTGATTTCTTCCATTATTGCCTTGATGCGTTCTTCGAACTGTCCGCGATATTTAGTCCCGGCAACCATCAACGCTAAATCGATAATCACAATACGTTTATCCCTAAGCAGTTCCGGAATATTACCCGCGACAATCTGTTGAGCCAGTCCCTCCACAATAGCGGTCTTGCCCACTCCGGCTTCGCCCAAAAGCACGGGGTTGTTTTTGGTGCGCCGACTTAAAACCTGGATAACCCGCTCAATCTCATTTTTTCGTCCGACCACTGGATCAAGTTTGCCTTCGCGAGCCAGAGTAGTCAGGTCTCGCCCAAAGGCATCCAGGGCCGGAGTCTTGCCCTTAACCTTTGCTCCTCCTGGGCCGCCTGCTATCTGGCCGGGTATGCCCTGACCCAAAAGCTCCATTACTTCATTCCTGACTTTATTCAAGTCCAATCCTAAAGCCTGAAGCACCTGAGCGGCTACGCCTTCACCCTCGCGCAAAAGCCCAAGAAGTAGATGTTCTGTGCCGATATAGTTATGCCCTAGCTGCCTGGCTTCTTCCATAGACAACTCAATCACCCGTTTGGCCCGGGGAGTAAAAGGTATGTCTCCAGAAACAACCGTAGCCGGTCCGGGTTGGACCAGCTTCTCAATCTCTAACCTTATCTTATCTAAACTCAAACTCATATTCTGTAAGACCGCACTGGCCACCCCTTCGCCTTCACGGATTAATCCTAAAAGTATATGTTCTGTGCCAATATAATCGTGATTAAAACGCTTGGCCTCTTCTTTGGCCAAAATAATCACTTTTCTGGCCCGTTCGGTAAAACGATTAAACATCTCTGGCCCCCTCCAATTCTTTCCTAATCAATTCTGCCCTTTTAATATCTCGTTCTTGGGCAGAGAGCGTCTTTCCTTCAATCTTTTGCAAATGTGCCGGTTGAATTAAAATAAAGATTCTGTTAATTGTTTGAATATCCAGGCTTCCTTTAAGTACCCCCATATCTACGCCTACTCTGACTGAAGAGAATAGGTCTACCGCCTCTTTACTGGTAATAATATGCGCGCTCTTTAAGGTAGCGAAGGCGCGCCAGATACGGTCCTGGATCCGAGCCCTGTCTTGCTCAAAGAGCGCTTTGCGGGCGTTTCCTTCATGCCCGATTACCTGTTTGATAATTCTCTCGATATTGTCTAAGATGTCTTCTTCCGAATGTCCCAGGGTAACCTGGTTAGAGATTTGAAAGAAATTACCGCTGGCTTCGGTGCCTTCACCATAGAAGCCCCGGGCAGTCAGATTTAATTTGGTAATTGCCTGCAAGACCTTGTTTATCTGTTTGGTCATTACTAAGGCAGGTAAGTGCAGCATTACCGAAGCCCTCAGGGCCGTCCCCGTATTCGTCGGACAAGCGGTTAAATAGCCCCAATCTTGAGAATAGGCAAAATCCAGCTTTTTTTCAAACTCTCCATCGATTTTTTTAATAATCTGCCAGGCCTCATTCAAATTAAATCCTGATTGCATCACCTGAGACCTGAGATGGTCCTCTTCGTTAATCATAATGCTTAAAGTCTCTCTATCGCCAATCACCACCGCTTTATGATTGGCCCGCAGCGCATGCTCTCTGGAAATAAGATGCCGCTCAATAAGAAACTGTTTATCCAAGTTATTCAAATCGGCCAAATATAAAAGAAGTGCGCCTTTAGTATAACTATTGGAAGTAACTGCGTCCTTAACCTTGCTCAACACCTCTTCTTTCTGCTTTTTATTTGCCCAATGGGAAAAGGGAATCTTCCTTAAATTCCTGGCTAATCTTATGCGGCTGGAAATTACAATATTAGAGTTGGGACCGGTGCCTTTTAGCCACTCGCAGGTCTGGTTGATTAAGTCGTTGAGTCTCATCTGGTCCTCCTCTGCTCTTTCTTCTTAACTTTAGCTTCCAATGCCCTAATCTTATCCCGCAGGTGGGCTGCCTCTTCAAATTCTTCCATCTCAATTGCCCTTTGCAGCTTGACCCGCCAGATATCTACCTCGGCTTGCTTCTGCACTGGCGCTATTTTTTTAGCTGGGGCGTGCCCTAAATGTTGAGTAGAGCCGTGGATTCTTTTCAGCAGAATCCCTAAACTATCTTTAAATGTCTGGTAGCATTCGCTACAACCTAGTCGTCCAATCCGACGAAAATCTTGGTAGGTTAAGCCACAATTTGGACACTTGACTTCGGTCTTACCCATCACTTCAACTTGTTGACCCAAATCAGCTAAACCGGCTAAAAGGTCGGCCAGACCAAAATGCTGTTCCATCTGTGCCCCTTTCTGCCGAGCACATTCTTCACACAGGTGTACTTCAGCAATCTGGTTGTCGATTATCTCAGTGAGATGTACGGTAGCATCATTTTTATGACAGATATCACACAGCATGGTTTTGCCTCCCTAGCTTAAATCCTAAATAATGTTTAGCGTTTAGCGTATAGAAAAAACAAAAGGTTTTAACTAAACGCTATACGCTAATCTTGCTTATTATGTTAATACTTTACTCCTTCTGTCTTAGTTGCTTTCCTAAATTCTTTCATTAACATTAAAGTTATTTTACCTGGCAGGCCCCTGCCAATGACTCGACCGTCGACCTTAACTACAGGAATAATCTCTGCCGCTGTGCCGGTTAAAAATGCCTCATCAGATATATACAATTCGTGACGGGTAAGCACATGTTCGTGCCTGGCAATGCCAACTCTACCGGCAATCTCCAGAACTGTATCGCGGGTAATTCCCCGTAATGTACCCATACACTGCGGCGGTGTATAAAGCTGGCCTCCTTTGACAATGAAGATATTATCGCCGGTGCATTCAGCAACATACCCCATAAAATCGAGCATGATTGCTTCTTGATAGCCACAGTTGAGTGCCTCAATCTTAGCCAGGATATTATTTAGATAATTTAAAGATTTTATCTGCGGGTTTAAGGCCTCGGGTAGATTCCTCACTGTAGGCACAGTAATAACCTCTAATCCTTGCTTGTACAGTCTATCGGGATATAAAACAACTTTATCCGCAATAATAATTACACAGGCCGCGCCTTTACATTTACGCGGATCAAGTCCCAGGTCACCAATGCCCCTGGTAACTATAACTCTGATGTAGGCGTTTTTGAGTTTATTAACTTTCAGGGTAGAAAGTACTGCCTCCAGCATCTTTTGGCGGCTAAGAGGGATTTCCAGCATAATGGTATGCGCGGATTCAAAAAGCCGGTCGATATGTTCTTTTAGTTTGAACGCCAGGCGATTATACGAACGAATTCCTTCAAACACACCATCGCCGTATAGAAGACCGTGGTCAAACACAGAAATCTTGGCATCCTTTTTCGCATAAAACTTACCGTTGATATAGACCTTCACTCGAGCCTCCCATCTCTAATGTGGATGATGCGATTGGCTATCTTGGCAATATTTGCCTCGTGGCTGACAATTATCAATGTCTTGCCCTGCTTTTGATTTAACTTATCCAAAAGTTCTACGATTTGCGCGCCCCGCTCTGAATCGAGATTACCTGTGGGCTCATCGCAGAAAATTATATCCGGGTCGTTAATCAGTGTCCTGGCAATGGCCACTCGCTGTTGTTCCCCGCCAGAAAGCTGGGCCGGCTTGTGACTCATCCGCTTCTCAAGACCCACAAGCTCCAATAATTCTTTTGCTCTTTCTCTTGCCTGCGGAAATAAAGTTGTATCTATTAAGGCCGGCAAGGTCACATTTTCTAAGGCGCTAAATTCCGGCAAAAGGTGATAAAGCTGAAACACAAAGCCAACCTTTTTATTCCTGATTTTGGCCCTTTGTTCTTCAGGAAGGCGGTAAAGCCTTTCTCCTTCAAAAAAGACGTCTCCCGCTGAAGGCTCATCTAATCCACCCAGCAGGTGCAGTAATGTAGATTTTCCTGCCCCTGAAGGTCCAATGATGCAAAGCAGATCACCTTTCTTAACCTCAAGATTAATGCCTTTAAGCACCTCTAAAGTTATTTTACCATCTTTGTAAACTTTGTAAAGATTCTTCCCCCTCAATATCGGACCGTTTCTCATGAGTAATTTACTCATAGCGCAGTGTAGCAGCCGGATTAAGCTTCCCCGCCTGCTGAGCCGGGTAGATTGTGGCCAATAGGCTAATCGATAGTGCCGTGACTATAATTATTACTAAATCCATCCCGCGCATTTGCACAGGTAATTTTTCAATAAAATAATAAGCAGGCAACTTAATAAACTCATAGGTCGCGAGAAGCCGGCAAAGTAAAATGCCCCCTGCTGCGCCTAAGCCGCTTCCCAATAATCCTATAATTAAACCCTGGAAAGTAAATATCTTTTTTATTGCCCGATTAGTTGCGCCTATGGCCTTAAGTATCCCGATGTCTTTGGTTTTCTCCATTACTATCATAATCAAGGCGCTGACAATACTAAAGGCGGCAACGGCTACAATTAAAGCGGCAATTACAAACTGGGTAAGCTTTTCTAATTTCAAGGCGCTAAAAAGACTCTCGTTCATGCTCATCCAGTCTCTGACGAAATAGGAATATCCTAAGGCCTTTTGCAAGGAACTGCGCACTCTCGGTGCTTGATAGAGGTTATCCAGACGTAATCCTATCCCTCCTACTAATCCCGGGAGATTGAAAATCCTTTGCGCGGCTTTAATGTTCGTCAACACCAGTTTTAAATCATATTCGTACATCCCGGAAGCAAAAATCCCGGCGACATTGAAATTAAGGCCCTTGCCCCGACCTGAGGAAATAATCGAAACCTTATCGCCTAAATTTAAATAAAACCTTCTGGCCAGTTCTTTGCCAACAATTATATCCGTATCATTCAAATCTAAACTTCCTGTCAGCAAATACTTCTTAATGTTGCTTGTCTTTCTCTCGCGAGGAGGGTCGATGCCTCTAAGTATTACGCCCGTAGCTAGTTCGTTGGTCTTAAGCAATACATCTCCGTTAATAAACGGGGCGGCGCCGACGACTTTATCTACCTTATCTAAACGCGCAAGTAACTCCTGCGAATTATCTATGCCTCCTGCTTTCTCAATATAGATATGGGGATTAACGCCTACGATCCTTTCGCGCAGTTCTCGATCGAAACCATTCATTACCGAGATAATCACAATCAAGGCCATTACACCTAAGGCAATCCCCAGAACAGAAATCATGCTGATTAAAGAAATAAATCTTTCCTCGCGCTTAGCTGTAAAATACCGCCAACTTATAAACAGCTCCCACTTCATATTATTTAGCGTTTAGCGTATAGCACATAGCGTATAGGACTGAGCATCCTATATTTCATAACTCTCCGCTATACGCTATGTGCTATACGCTAATCTTGCTTTCCAGGTTTAAGCTGCGGAAACAGAATAACTTCCCGTATAGAAGGCGAATCTGTAAACAGCATTAGTAAGCGGTCAATCCCTATTCCTAAACCTCCGGCCGGAGGCATGCCGTATTCTAAGGCCTGGAGGAAATCCTGATCGATCTTCTGTTTTTCATCTTTTTCAGCTAACTGTTCACGAAATCTTTTTCGCTGTTCTTGAGGATCGTTCAATTCCGAATAGGCATTGGCTACCTCTAAGTTGGCAATGAATAACTCAAACCTCTCAGACAAAAGAGGATTCTCCTTCTTTGTTCTGGCTAAAGGGCATAATTCCGTATATAAATCAGTAACAAAGACCGGAACATTAGCTGCCTCTGGCTCGATCAAATCGGCGATAATATTTAAAATCTGCGAACGAGTCAACTTTCCTTGTTCTAATTTTATCCCTTTTTTCGCAAGCTTGGCTACCCAGGTCTTTTCATTTTCGTGTGGGTGGATAGCAAAGTTTTTCTCCATTAACTCTTGAAAGGAGCGCCTCACCCAGCGGCTTAAGTCAACGGTCTTTCCCTGGTAGTCAAACTTAAGTTTATCGAGAAGCTGGCGGGCCAAAAAGGTAATCAGCTCTTGCGTCAACTTCATTACATCCTCGTAATCTGCGAAAGCCGTGTACACTTCAAGCATGGTAAACTCTGGATTGTGCCGCCTGGAGATACCTTCGTTGCGGAATGAGCGATTTATTTCATAAACCTTCTCAAATCCCCCAACTAAGAGGCGCTTCAAATAAAGCTCCGGCGCAATTCTTAAAAATAAATCAGTATCCAATGCCTGGTGATGCGTCTTAAATGGCTCACCGGTTGCCCCGCCGGCTAATTGTTGCAACATTGGTGTCTCCACTTCCAGATATCCACGCGCATCTAAGAACTCTCTAATCTTGGTAATCATTTTGCTGCGCAGAATAAAGGTATCTTTTACCTTCTCATTTGCTAAGAGGTCTAGATAACGCTGGCGAAATCTAATTTCTATATCTTTTAAGCCGTGCCACTTCTCCGGCAGAGGCCTTAATGACTTGGTCAAAAGCGTAAATTGCAGAACCTCTATTGTAGGCTCCTGAGTGCGTGTCTTAAATAGCCTTCCCTTAATCCCGACGATGTCGCCAATGTCTATATTATTAATAAAGACCTCAAATTGTTCAATGCCCACGGTATCGCCCTTCAGATAAAACTGCATCTTGCCGCTTTGGTCCTTCAGGTCGCCAAAGAGCGTCTTTCCATGGCTACGCAAAGCCATAATCCGTCCCGCTACCTGAACCTCTTTGTTCTCTTGAAAATTATCCGCTAAGTCCTTAATATTAGAGGACTTCCTAAAGTTCCGTGCATAGGCACAGATTCCGCTTTTGCGGATTGCTTCTAATTTCTCCAACCTTATTTTGTCCATCTGCCTTTACAATATTTTACAATTTTGGTTTGGCGCCACTATTAGCCCCTTATTATATCCTATAGAGCCTTTTCTTGTCAATACAACAATTCGGCAATATGTTGCATAATCCTCTGGGTGTTCTGTTGGTCTATCCTTTCATTATCTTTTTTATCCACAGATTCAGAGAAAAACAGGGGCTTGCCAATCCGCACAGTGACGGGATGAGTTTTTAGGCCTTTTCTTGTGCGGGGAAGGCAGGCATATGTTCCCAAAATCCCCACCGGAACTACCGCAGATGACGTTCTTCTTGCCAGAGCTGCCACACCAGGTCTTCCCGGACCCAATTTTCCGCTCCAGGTGCGTCTTCCCTCGGGAAAGATGCCGATTATTTCCCCCTGCAAAAGCGCACGAAAGGCCTCTTTAGGCAAGTTATTCTCTACGCGAATAAAACGCATCTGTCTCAAAATCCACTTTGAATGCCACAAGTCATAATATTCATAAATTACCACCCAGCGGATAGAACGGGAAATTGCGGCTATAGCCATAAAGGGATCCAGGCTGCTTGCGTGATTGGCAGCGAGGATAAAACCTCCCTCTTTGGGGAGATTCTCCCGGCCTTCAACTTTTAGATGAAGAAATACTCTGGCAAAAACCAGAAAAAAGATTCTGCTCAGCCAATAAAAAATCATCTTTAATTAGGACCGTAATTAGGACCGTTTCTTCCTTGCCAGCGAAAACTCACAAGGACAAGTCCTTCTACCATCGGAAAATCCGGAAGGACAAGCAACTTGTTCGGGAAAGTGTCCCCTCTCTCTTCCAGGCTCGGGGTCCTGTCTGGGGTTCGCCTTTGGTGCTCGCAACCCTAAAGGGTGGACTTTGCATTCCTTTTAAGCA
>CAZEQA010000067.1:0-6236 GCA_964514265.1 uncultured Planctomycetia bacterium
ATTCTTCTCTACTGAGTCTACATATTTAAGTACAGAATATAAAGTAGTGGTCTTGCCGCACCCTGTGGGACCGCAAACCAAAATCATCCCATGTGGATGAAGAGCACATTCTTTTAATACCTTAAGAGGTTGCTCTTCAAGCCCTAGCTTTTCCACATCCAAAAGCAATGTGCTTTTATCCAGGATACGCAGAGCCAATTTTTCACCAAAACTCGAGGGTAGTACCGAGACGCGAAAATCTACTTCTTTCGAAGGTAATTTTAGTTTAAATCTACCGTCCTGAGGCAATCTATGTTCGGCTACATCGAGTCGGGACATTACCTTAATTCTGGTTACAATCGCCGCATGCATAGTCTTTGGCGGAGACTCTCCCTTCTCTAAGACACCATCCACGCGATAGCGCACCTGCATACTCTTCTCCAGAGGTTCAATAAGGATATCACTGGCCTTGCGTTTAATTCCTTCCTGCAAAAGCATATTGGTAATCTTAACAACGGGCGCTTCATTAATCATCTCCAGAAGCGTCTTGGTGTCCAGTTCTTCCTTTTCAACAGCGACCATCTCAAATTTTGCTTCTTTATGTTTAATGGCATCCTTGATAATCTCGTTAGCATTCTTGGAATAATATCGGCGAATAGCCTCATTTATTTCCGCTTCGGTGCTCAAGACAGATTTCACCCTATAGTCAGTAAGAGCGCGGATATCATCCAAGGCGAAGATATTTAAGGGGTCGCTTACAGCAACAGTTAGATTGTAGCCAATCTTGGAAATGGGAATTAACTGATAATGCCTGGCTACATGTTCAGGAATAATCTTTACTGCCTCTGGACTAATATTTAATCTGCTTAGATTTATAGGTGGAATGTGCAGACTTTTACTTAAGGCCAACATTAAATCTTTCTCATTGACCAATTTTAGCGATACTAATATATTGCTTAATCTGCCTCCGCTTTTCTTCTGAATCTTTAAGGCCTGATTTAACTGTTCGGAGTTAAGAATTTTATTCTCTGTAAGAATATCAATTAATTGTTCTTTAAGTGACTTAGGCATTTTTAAGTTTCCCCCTCTTGCGGAGGTTACTTTTGGGCATAAAAGCGCCCAATAGCTTCCCTTATTTCTCTATAAGTAGATACAAAGACCTCTATTTTGCATTCAGTGAGTGCTGCAACCTCATCGATTGCTCTTTCGTCTAACGGATTAGCTATAACCACGGTTAAGATGTCACCCATTTTATCCACAGGTAAGATATCGTACTTCCTGGCCAAACTTTCAGGAATTAATTCCTTTAGTTCGCTGTCAATTTCATAATTGGCTAAAGGAAGGTAAGGGACATCGTGTTGAATGGCCAGGGCCTGAACTATATCTTCCTCGGAAGCAAACCCGAGCTTAGTCAAAATTTCTCCGACCAGGCCGCCTTGTTCTTTCTGGATCTGGAGGGCCCTCTCCAACTGTTCAGGACTAATTATTTCTCTTTGCACCAGCACCTGGCCTAAGAGCTCTTTTTGCCGCTTAAAGGGATTCATCTTTATTTCCTTTTTAACAACCTCTCCAGGTCCTGCGGTTCAGTTGTGCGCAATAGTGCTTCTTCTTGAGTAAGAACGCCTTTTAGACAAAGTTCATAAAGCGCCTGATTCATTGTCTGCATACCTTCTTTTTGGCCAGTCTGAATAACAGAATATATCTGATGAGTCTTTCCCTCACGGATAAGACTGCGAATGGCATGATTGGCAACCAAAAGCTCTGTAGCTAAGACTCTTCCTCCTTTAGGTTTAGGGATTAGCTGTTGCGATAAAATACCCAGCAGAACAAAAGATAATTGTGTGCGTACCTGCTGTTGCTGATGAGCCGGAAAGACATCTACAATTCTATTTATTGATTGTACGCTGTCGGATGTGTGCAGGGTGGCCAGAGCCAGATGCCCTGTCTCGGCAATATTTAATGCGGACTGAATAGTCTCTAAATCTCTCATTTCTCCGATAAGAATTACGTCCGGGTCTTCTCTTAATATGTGTTTCAAGGCCTGAGCAAAAGAGTGGGTATCGCTACCTACCTCACGTTGCTCGATCACGGCCTTGATATTATTAAAAGTATATTCAATAGGATCCTCAACGGTGATAATATGGCACCGCCTCTGTTGATTAATCATATTTATCATCGCTGCCAGGGTTGTCGACTTTCCGCTCCCTGTTGCCCCGGTAACTAAAATCAGACCCTTGGCCCTGTGGCATAAATCAGTAACTGTTTTCACCGGCAAACCGCATTCCTCCAAACTCATAATCTCATAAGGAATCCTTCTTATTGCCAGGCCCACAGCCCCTCTTTGCTGATAGACATTAAGCCGAAAACGGCTCAAGCCCTTAATTCCAAAAGATGTATCTAGCTCCAAATTTTCTTCAAACTCTTTAATAGCCTGTGGCTCAAGAAGACTATAAACCAACTCTTTAGTGTTTTCAGCTGTAAGAATTTGCTCATCTGCCTTAACCAGCTTTTCGTCTATCCGCAATTGTGGCGCAGCCCCCGCAGTAATGTGCAAATCAGAAGCCCCCTTCTCTACGATTAGCGTTAATAGCCTTTGCATATTAATCATTGTGCGACTCCTTTTTTAAGACATCACAATCTTATTAGTTCCTTCGCCTTTGGCCTTTGCTATATAAGATAAGGCCCGATTAATTAATTCTACTGAAGTTAAGCCATCGATAGGGGTAGCGCTAATGCCTGCATTAAATGTCAGAACAACAGCCGAAGGTTCATCCTGTTTTTGTTGCAGGGCAAAGCGTTCAATCTCCTTAGTGATATTTTCCGCCAGATTTAAACACTGACGTTTATTTTTTTCTGGCAGAATTACAGCAAACTGATGGTCGGAAAACCTGGCTACCTTATCAATCTCGGTTGTGCCAACTTTTAGAGTCTGGGCTATCTTCTTCAAGGTCCTCTCGGCAACTATTTCCCCTAAGGTATCGCGGTATTGCCTAAAGTTATTAATCTCAAGGATGATAAAAGAGCAAGGCCGCTGATAGGAAACTGCCCTTTTAATTTCTTCATCCAAGCGGCTGCGGATATAGCTTTCGTTGTAGAGTCCGGTAAGTTCATCTCTTGTGTTCAGTTCTTCTGCCTTGCGTAAGAGGGTATCATTTTCTATAGCCACAGCTATCTGTTTAGTAAACACCCCAATCAATTCTATTTCATCATCCGAAAAGAAAAAGGGCTCTATATTATTTCCCGTGCCTAAAATGCCGATAACCTTACCGGAAGAAGTAATGGGTAAAACCGCTATATTTCTTGTGGGCAAAATTTTCTGTAACTCTTTGTCGACAGCGGACTTTCTTTGTGTATCTACAATTAAGGGGCGAGTAGTACTAAATACTTTGCCTAATAGTCCCTGACCAATTTTAATTCTAATTTGCCGCGCCTCCTCGGACTGCATATTTGTTTGCACGCGCATAGACAATTGGCGCGATTCTTTTTCTAGAAGCATAAGAAAGGTTGGCCCCTGCGCTTCCAGTTGAGAAAGCTTTTCTGCAACTAATTGCAAGACTTCATCTAAATTACAGGTCGTAGTAATAAGATTGCTAATCTGCAAAAGGCTGGAAAGGGCAAAGACCTTCTTGTTGATTTCCATATTTATCTGTTTTATCTTTTCTCCATAGGAATGTAATTCACCCATATTTTCTTTGAGCCTTGCAGACAGTTGGTTTAAAGAACCGCCCAGTTGGCTAATTTCATCTTCTCCGGTTATGTCCAATTCCTTACCCAACCTTCCTACGACAATCCCTTTAGCATGCAGGCTAATTTCAATAACAGGATAGATAATCTTTTTGGCCAAGTAAAATCCCGAAACCATAAGAAGAATAGTAAATGTAAAAAGCAAGGAAATACCTCCGAGAGTTTTTAGTATGGGAAAGACATAATAGATAAGTAAATATCCGCACACTAACATGGGGATGACTGACATCAGGGCAAAGGCCACAGTCAACTTGTGCCTAATGCTGCGTGGTGCCAAGGATAAACTTTTAAAAAGGCCTTTCATTTTCGCTCACCTTTTCCTTTCATTTATATTCTTTATTGCTTTGATAATCCTGGCCTCTAATTCCTCTTTGGAACTTAGGCCCGAACCATTAATCTCTAACTTACGGATAACATTGACTATGGCAGAAATAATCTTGCTTCTCGACAACTTGGCTCCTGCACTAAACAGGGCATCTTTTCCAATCTTATCCAGAAAATCAAGTTCATCCCGTGTAAGAAAGGTTATTACCCGGTGAGCGTTACCGTTTGAACTGTTTGGCTTTTTAATCATTGCTTTTCGCCTCTCAACTTCCTTTTTTCCTTTTGGCTTTAGACCTTTCGTTAAAAAGGAATTACGAAAGTCTATCCTTTGGGATTAAGCTTCTAGCAATGCGCTCGCTGCTTCTTTGGTCAGGTTCCTTAAAGCTTTGCTTTTTTGGTTCTAGCTTTTGGCACTGCGCCAGCTGCAACTTGGGACAGGTTCCTTACCTTTTGCCAATAATCTGGCTGGAACCAGTCCCCATAAGGCATAGGTTTTAGCAACCAAAGTTGGAACCTGCCCATAAGGCCAAGGTTAAGCAACCAATAAAAAAAAGGCCTTTGGCTTCCCATTTCCAGCCAAAGGCCTTAAACTCTCTCTACCCGCTTGGCAACCCAGCTATCCCGAGGGTTCGGGACCTGTGGTTTTGCGCCCCATTCTTGCGACCTAAGCCGGCTGGCCTGTTGGCCAGATGGTTTGCCCTTTTCAAACGTTATTTTGTTATTTTGTACAATGCAAAGTATAGCACAAAAAGCAGCATTTGTCAACTTGACAAATGCTGCTTTTTACCAGGCCTTCAATCCTAACTCTATGTATAACAAGCAGTTAAAAGACGGTCCTTCTCATCCCGATATTCAAAAGGAAGGCTATACAAATCATGGTGGTAAGCAAAGATGAACCGCCATAGCTGATCAAAGGAAGAGGAAGGCCTACTACCGGCACAAGCCCCATAGTCATGGCTATATTTATTACTATCTGGAATGTAAGCAAAACAACTATTCCGCAACCTAGCAGTCTTCCTGAGGCATTCAAAGTCCGCTGAACGCAAGATAGAGCCCGCCAGATTAAGATAAAATACAAAATTAGAACTACTATTGCCCCAATCAAACCCCATTCTTCACCAACTACCGAAAAGATAAAGTCGGTGTGGCGTTCAGGCAAAAAATTTAATTGGTTTTGTGTGCCGGCTAGCCAGCCTTTACCAAACAGCCTTCCTGAACCAATGGCAATTTTAGACTGAATTATTGTATAGCCCGCGCCCAAGGGGTCAATATTAGGATTGAGGAATACCAAAATTCGTCTTTTCTGGTAACCCTTAAGCATCTGCCATAAAAAAGGTGAAGACAATGCACATCCCGCAAGAACTATAAGTAAAGTCCTTAAACGCAAACCCCAAACATAAAGGGCAGCAAAAAGGATAGGAATCAAAGTCAAGGCAGTCCCTAAGTCAGGCTGCTTAACAATCAATATAAAAGGCAGGCCGACTATTAGAAATGAAATAGCTAAGGTCTTGCCGTCTTTAATTCCAGCTGTCCTTTGGCCCAAAAACCTGGCCATGGTAAAAATAATTACCAGCTTGCTAAATTCGGAGGGTTGAAAGGTAATATTTCCAAAGGAAATCCATCTCTGTGCGCCGAACTTTGCCTCACCCATTAATAGGACCAGAAGCAAAAGGACAAGGTTTAATCCATACAAAGGATAAGCCAGCTCCAACCATTTCTGATAGTCTACCTTCAGTATAATTACTCCGATTAAAAGGCCCAGGATAAACCAAATAATCTGTCTTAAAAGAAAACTTTGCGGCAAAGTTCCATTATGTCTATAGGCATGTTGGTAAGTTGCACTATGGAGAAAAGCAAGCCCGATGCCAAAAATGGTTATGGTTATCAAAAGTAATGCAAAGTCAAAATTCTTTAACTTATTACGATTGAACATAATCCTTATTTGTTTTCCATAATATACTCTACAATCTCTTTGGCAATGGAGGCCGGGACCTGTCCTCCGCTCCCGGCGTGTTCTAGAAACACAAGGACAGTAACCTCTGGTTTATCGAAAGGATAAAAACCCCCAAACCAGCCATGGGGAGCGCCCGATGGGTTTTGAGCTGTTCCGGTCTTGGCTGCCCAGACAATGCCTGGAATATACGCCCTGTGTCCGGTTCCTGCTGGATCTTGGATAACCTGGCGCATTC
>CAZEQA010000067.1:6246-8255 GCA_964514265.1 uncultured Planctomycetia bacterium
ATTGTTTCTAATGTCGCTTTTTTAAAACCCAGATTCTTCCGAGAGGTTTCTAATTTTTGTCTATCTATGACCTTTACTATATGGGGATGCACGAGATACCCCCCATTGGCTACAACAGAAAGCATCTGTGCAATCTGCAAAGGTGTAACTAAAAGGTATCCCTGTCCAATAGAAAAATTGGCTGTCTCTCCGTCATACCACCTCTCCTTTTCAACTTTAAACTTCCAGGCCTTAGAAGGAACAAGGCCTTTTGACTCGTACGGTAAATCTATTCCGGCGTTACTCCCCAGGCCAAATTTACGCGCAAACGTTGAAATACAATCCGGTCCGAGAATAAGCCCCAGTTTATAGAAAAAGACGTTACAGGAATGGCAAAGAGCAGAATAGATATTCTCGTCTCCGTGGCCATCAAGATTCCAACAGAAAAATTCGCGATTGCCTACTTTAAGACTTCCCGCACAATTAAATATCATTTTGGGGGTAATCTTGCCGGTCTCTAGACCTGCTGCTGCAACAACTACCTTAAAAATAGAACCAGCGGGATAAGTCCCGGAAATGGCCCGATTAACTAAAAGCGCCTCTTGTGAATTTAGTAATTTATCTATTTTTCCAAGAGCTGTTGGTTTTTCATTAAGGGCGGCAATAAAGAGATTGGGGTCGAAACCCGGTTTACTCACCAAAGCCCTGATTTCACCATTTTGGGAATCCATTACTATACAACAGCCGCTTTTGCCCTCTAATAGACCATTAATGAATGTCTGCAGTCGGGTATCTACGGTCAAATAGATATCCTTTCCAGGTAGAGGTTGCCTTGATCCTAAAACCTTCACCAGGCGATTTCGATTGTTTACTTCTATTTGCATCCCACCTGCTTGTCCTCTTAAGGAATGGTCAAATCTTTCCTCTACGCCACTCCTGCCTACTAAATCCCGAAACTCCAAACCATACACCTTAAATCTCTTTAATTCATCTTCCGTTATTTTCCCTAAATATCCCAGAATATGACAGAAGCCTTCAGCGTAGCGGTAATCTCTAAGAAGTTCGGTTTGGATAACTAATCCCGGAATCTCAGATTCCTTACATTCTAATATTATTGCCGTTTCTTTAGGGACATCGCGGGCAATGACAACCGGAACAAAGGGAGCAAAAAACCTTTTTTTCACTTGCTGCAAAAGCCTTTCTTGAGATATACCTAAAATCGGACTTAAGGATTTAAGAACCTTTTGAACATCCTTTGCTTCTTGAAGGAGTATAGCCACATTAAACACCACTCTCCTGCCGGCTAAGACTTCTCCATTTCGGTCAAGAATTAATCCTCGTGGGGCATCAAGTCTGATAGGTCTAATTCTATTATTCTGACTTAATTGGAAATAATAGGGGCCTTTAATTATTTGATTATAGGCAAGGCAAAAGCTGAGGAAAAGAAAAAGGATGAAGGTCAATATCTTCAACAAACCTAGGCGCATAGCAATTATTGTCTTACATTTAAGACTGTTTTTAAAAAGTGAAATAAAGCAGGCGTTATCAAAGCAGTATAAACAGATACAGACAAGATAACCGATATTAAACTATTAAATGAAGGTAGATTTACATTATAGGTGAGGAAAAGACAAAACAAAGAAAAGTAAATTAAAAGACTAAAACCAAAAGATATGCATATCTGGCCGAAGACCTTCTGCCTATAAACCAATCTGCTGAAATGACCTAAGATCAGTCCTCCCAAAGAATAGACAAATACAAAGGCCCCGTAAGATATGCCACAGGTTGCTTCTTTAAATAGGCCGCAAAGTGCACCCACACCCAATCCGTAAGTACGTCCGTAATAGAGGCTAAAAAAGATTATTAAGATCAGCAAGGTATCTGGTTTGACTTTAAGAATCTCTAAGTAGTTAAGGACAGTGCACTCTAACACTATAAATAAAACTACTAGGAATAGAATTAATAACTTTTTGGGTTTCACCCCGTTAGAAATTCCTCCAAGCTTTGCTTAAGGTTAAACAATACTATAA